>CAXNDY010000091.1:0-5373 GCA_964201095.1 Saccharofermentanales bacterium | reverse complement strand
AGGTCCGCAGTTACGTGTACCCCGTCGCGCCGGCCGCGCACGTTTCCGACGACCCGCAGCTCGCCGCCATCTACGCCGCCGCCGTGGAAACCTACCGCCAGAACACCCTGGACGTGTACATGGACTGCCCCTCGCGCGAGCGCGGCGGCTGGCTGTGCGACAGCTACTACACGGCGCAGGCGGAAGCCAGCTTCACCGGCGCCAGCATCGTCGAGCGCGCGTTCATGAAGAACTTCGCCCTCTACGACGGCGGCACGAACGTCCCGAAGGGCATCTTTCCCATGTGCTATCCGGGCGACCACCCCGACGGTAAATTCGTACCCCAATGGTGCATGTGGTTCGTCCTCGAGCTCGAGCAGTTCCTCGGACGCTGTCCCGACGTCGACCCGGAGGAATACCGCAGGCTCTGCTTCGGCCTCGTCCGGTTCCTCGAAGGATACGCGAACCAGGAAGGCCTGCTCGAGCGGCTTCCGTCCTGGAATTTCGTCGAATGGTCACGGGCCAACGACTGGGTCCGGGACGTCAACTACCCCACCAACATGCTCTATGCGAAAGTGCTCGAGATCATCGGCACGATCTACGTCGACGATGCGCTGCTGGACCGGTGCCGCGCCCTGCGGGCGGTCGTGCTGCGCCGCTCGTTCAACGGGACCTTCTTCGAGGACCATGCCGTACGGGACGCTTCACATGTCCTGGTCAACTGCGGAGACATCTCGGAAGCCTGCCAGTACTACGCCTGCCGGTTCGGTCTGATCGACCTCGAGGACCCACGTTACTCGGCCCTGAAGGACTCGGTCCTGAACGTCTTCGGTCCCGGCCGCGACGAAACGGGGGCGCTGCCGCACATCGAGCCCGCCAACGCGCTGATGGGCGTCTACATGCGGATGGAACTCCTGCTCGACATGGGGCGGTACGACCAGTTGCTGTCCGAGATCAGGGCCTTCTTCGGACACATGGCTGCGGCGAACGGAACGCTCTGGGAACACAGGGACCCTTCCGCCAGCATGAACCACGGATTCGCCTCCTTCGCCGGAGTCGCCCTTCGCAAGGCACTCGAACGGGCGAAGAGACAAGGGAAGGGGACCCCATGAAATACGACAAGGGAAGAGTGGAATTCACCTGCGACGACGTGCTGCTGGAACGAGGCTTCTATTGGGCGAAGGCCACCGCGCTTTCCTATGTCCGTGAAGGGGACCCCGTGGGCGACTGGTACGAGGCCGCCCTGCCCGGGCGGGACGCCTTCTGCATGCGCGATGTCGCCCACCACGCCACCGGCGGGCAGGTGCTCGGCCTCCAACCTCACAACCTCAACATGCTTCGGAAATTCGCGCAGAACATCTCCGAAAGCAAGGACTTCTGCAGCCACTGGGAGATCGACAAGGACGACCGTCCGGCTCCCATCGACTATACCGACGACCAGGACTTCTGGTACAACCTGCCGGCCAACTTCGACGTGCTGGATGCCTGCTGGCGGATGTATCTCTGGACGGACGAGCCCGACTACGTCCATTCCGCGGACTTCAACCGCTTCTACGACCTGACGGTCCAGGACTACGTCGCCACGTGGGACCGGAACGGCGACGGGATCCCGGACCGTCTGGCTCCTGGCACCCGGCGCGGAATCCCGTCCTACGACGAGGGTCCGGGTCTCGAGGACGCGCGCATGCTCAGCGACCTTGTCGCCCTGCAGGCCACTGGCTACGAGGCCTATGCATCGATCCACGGGGCGAAGTACAACCGCGACCGGACCCGTCGATTCAACGCGCTGGCCTCGTCGATGAGAGAGCATTTCGAACGCACGTGGTGGGACGAGAACCAGGGCAGGTACTTCAACGTGCTCTTCAACGACGGCAGCTATGGCTACTCCGAAGGCAGCGACCCCGGCCACCTGCCGCTGCATTATCGACTGATCCGAAGTCCCGACCGCATCGCGCGCCATCTCGATATCCTCGGTGGGCTGGAACCGCAGGTCGAGAACATGGCCTACATGCCCGAAGTCTTCTACGCCTATCGTCGGAAGCAGAAGGCCTACGAGTATCTCCTCAAGCTGACCGACCCCGCACTGCCACGGCGCGAGTATCCGGAAGTCGGTTTCACGGTCGTCGGGGCCATTGCCTCCGGACTGATGGGCATCGAACCCCGCGCCGACCGCCATCAGGTACGCACGCTGGCCCAGCTCCCGGATGGCTGCGCAAACGCGTTCATGGACCATGTCCCGGTCTTCGGCGGCGAAGTCCGTGTCGCGCACGGCGTCGGCACGACGCGATTCACGAATCTCACCGGTCTGCCCCTGGTCTGGAGCGCCGGATTCCTGGGAGGCCACGGACGCATCCTCGTCGATGGACGGGACGCTCCGGTCCGCACGGAAACGCAATGGGACGGAAGCTCCGTCTCCCGCATCGACGTGAGAGTGGAGAACGGACACACGGCGACTGCGGAGGTATCGGAATGATTCTGGAGAATGCGAGTCTGCGTGTGGAATGGGGGGCACTCCCTTTTCCGGAGCGCATCCTCTACAAGCCCACCGGCCTGGAAATCGATGGCACGCGCCCCGACGGGACCATCCTGCTGGACGGAGCGACGGTTCTACTGTCCGAGGGAGCGACGGTCTGGACCGGTTCCACATGCCGCTTCATCGCCCCCGACGGACGCGCCCTCGCGTTCTACTACCGACTCGAGCCCGACGCACTGCTCCTCTCCGTGCGCGTGGCACCCGACAGCGCCGGTCCCATCGGTCGAATCGACTTCGATGGGGCTCCGCTCCTGCACTTCGGTCCCGGGTTCCGGTTCGCGCGGGACCTGTTCCGGCAGAAGGCCTGGAGTCGGGAAGCCGGCCCCGGCCTCATGGAATGCACCCTCCAGGTCGGCAAGCCGCTGGAGGAGATCCCCGACGCCGCGGCCGAGGGCGCGGTCCACGCATGCGCTTTCGACGGCACGACCTGCGTCTACCTGCAGAGCTCCGAGCGCTACCTGCCGCTTTCCACCCGCATCCTCCTCGACCCCGCCTTTCCCAATCGTGGCGGTGGATTCTCCCTCGCGTTCCACCATGCGACGATGTCGATTCCAGCGTGCGGGATTCCTCCGCTCGAGATGGGTGTCCGCTTCTGTCGGGACCTGAACGGGGATGGACTGGCCGACGAGTGCGAGTACCAGCTCGACCTGAAGAAGCACCTCCCCGATGCGAATCCCCTCTACCACAACGCCTTCTGGTACAAGATCTGGTCGGGGTGCCGCGGGCAGGTCGACACCGACTATGCGCAGACGCTGGAACTCATCGAGCGGATCGACCGCATGACAGGAGGCGAGCGGCAGGTCGTCTATCTCACCGGCTATCAAGGTGAAGGACACGACAGCGAATACCCGGCCTACCACCGCCTGAACCTCGGGCTCGGGTCCCGCGAAGCCCTGCTGGACCTGGTCTCCATGGCGCGGGAGCGCTTCGGGGCCGTGGTCAGCGTGCACGTCAACGTCGACGACGCCTATCGGGAGCATGCGGATTGGGACCCCACGATCATCGGCACCCACCCCGACGGTTCCCTGATGCGTTGGGAGCGGTTCAACGACAAGTGGTCCTACCACATCAACCACCGCCGCGATGTCCTCTCCGGCAAGATCTTCCGGCGCCTCGATGCCCTGCTGGAAAGCGTACCCCTAGGCGAATCCATCCACCTGGATGCCTTCCGGAACACGAATTCGAGCTGGGGGGAGGACGGGTACATCGGTCCCCAGGAGGAGCTCTACGGCGGAATCATGCCGATCCTCGACTATCTTGCGAAGCGCGGGCTCGAAGTATCGACCGAAAGCCAGAACGGCATGGCGGTCGAGATGGTGGGACTGTTCACGGGCATCTACCACAACGTCGGCTTCTGGCCGATCCTCGCTCACGGCAGGCTCTTCGGCGGTGGTCAGGGGGGACACCCCGTGGCGCTCGTGAAGGGATCCGGTGTCGACGACGACCTTTCGGCACGACACCTCGGCCCGGATGCGGAGGAGATGCTGGACTGGATCGCCGAGCGGCATCTCCTGTACCGCTTCTTCCAACAACGCGAGATGGTCGAATATCGCGGCGCCCTGGAGGCCTATGACGGTCGGACCGCCTATGCCCGCTACGACGATGGGACCACGGCGCGCGGGCAACGGCTGCCTCCCGTCCTCGAGGTGCAGCAGGGGGAGGTCCTCGTGGCGGACCTCGACACCCGTTTCCTCCCGATCGGACACCAGTTGTTCGTCTGGCACCGCAGAGGAGGTCGCATCGAACGCGCCCTTCCGCCGGAATTCATCGGTCGCGGGCTGTCGGCCGTCCTGACCGACGCCTGGGGGCGATGCACTTCCGACGGATTCGCACTGGCCTTGGAAGGAAGCCGCATCGTCCTCGACCTTCCGGCCCACACCCTCCTGCGAATCGAGGTACAATAAGGCGAAAAGTGCGGAGGAGGCATTCCTATGGAACTCTGGTATGAAAGACCGGCTCGGAACTGGGTCGAGGCCCTTCCTCTAGGCAATGGGCGGCTCGGGGTCATGGTGCATGGACGGACCGACACGGAGGTCCTCTCGCTCAACGAGGACACCCTCTGGTCCGGGTTCCCCCGCGACTTGAACCCGAAGGGCAAGCAGGAAACCTTCCGCGAATTCCGCCGTCTCTCCCTGGAAGGACGCAACCGGGAGGCCCAGGCGCTGTACGAAGCCGAGATCACATCCGGTTGGGGCGAGTCCTATCTGCCGCTGGGCGACCTGACGCTCTCGTTCCCGCATGCGGGTGCCATTTCGGACTATCGCCGGAACCTCGACCTTTCGACGGCTACGTCGACCGTCTGCTATCGGGCCGACGGGGTCGGCTACCTGCGGGAGATCTTCGTGTCCGCTCCCGACGGTGTCCTCGTGGTCCGACTTTCCGCCGACGCCCCGGGCCGCCTGTCCTTTGCGCTCGGCATGGAAAGCCAGCTCCGGTCGACCGTTTCGGTGGAGGCGACGGCGTCCGGTACCTTCCTCCGGCTCCAGGGCGAAGCCCCCTCCCATGTCGAGCCGAACTACAGCGCGGACCTGGATGAGCCCGTGGTCTATTCCGCTCTCGAAGCCGAGCGCGGCATGGAGTTCGTCGGACTGGCGAAGGTCGTCCTGAAGGGCGGCCGGGTCACCTCCGCCGATGGAAGGCTTCAGGTCGAAGGCGCCGACACCGTGCTCCTCCTCTTCGACGCGCACACGGGCTTCGACGGCTTCGCGGCGCTGCCCCGCCTTCCTGCCGCGACGCTCGAGGCGGACTGCCGGAGGGCCCTCGCGGCGGCCGAAGCGAAGGGCTTCGACGTCCTGCGGGCGGACCACGTGGCGGACTACCGCGCGCTCTTCGACCGTGTCCGACTCGACCTGGGAACGAGC
>CAXNDY010000090.1:0-5379 GCA_964201095.1 Saccharofermentanales bacterium | reverse complement strand
CGATCGTCCGAGCCGTCCCTACGGCGATCGCCCGAGCGGCGACCGTCCGAGCCGTCCCTATGGCGACCGTCCGAGCCGTCCCTATGGCGACCGCCCGAGCGGCGACCGTCCGAGCCGTCCCTATGGCGACCGCCCGAGCGGCGATCGTCCCAGCCGCCCCTATGGCGACCGCCCGAGCGGCGACCGTCCGAGCCGCCCCTACGGCGACCGCCCGAGCAGCGACCGCCCGAGCGGCGATCGTCCCACGGGCGACCGCCCCGACCGTCCCGCCCGCACGCTCGGCGCGCGTCCGACGCGCACCTTCAGCGACCGTCCCCGCACCGAGGGCGATGAGCCCCGTCGTCCCGCGCGCCCGTTCGGCGAGCGTCCCGCCCGTCCCGAGTCCCGCCCGTCCGGCGTGGAAACCGAAGCCTTCGACCTGGACCCCTTCGACGTCATGGACGGCACGGCCGCCGAAGTCGCCGAGCAGGAACAGGCCTTCGCACCGGACGGCGCCGATGTCGGCGCGACCGGCACCGATGCGCCGAAGTTCTCGATCATCACCGAGAAGGAATCCCTGACGGCTTCCGGCAAGGTCAGGAAGTCCCGCGCCAAGCTCAAGGCCGTCGCGGAGCCGACCGAGACAAGCGAAGATGAGATGGAAGCCGTCGAGGCGACCTCTTCCGCGCCGGTCTCCGAGCCCTCCGACGCCGAAGTCGAAGAAGCCCTCAACATGCCGGGAGACCGCCTCGAGGGGCGCAATTCCGTGATGGAGGCCCTCAAGGCCGGCCGCACGCTCAACAAGATGTGGATCCAGAAGGGCCAGCATGACCCGGTCATGCAGCGCATCCTCTCCAAGGCCATCTCCGTCGGCGTCGTCATCCAGGAACTCGACAAGCGGTCGATGGACCGGATGGCCATCACGCACGGACACCAGGGAGTCCTCGCCCAGGTCGCCGCCCACGAGTACGTCGAGGTGGACGGCATCCTGGCCATCGCGGCCGACAAGGGCGAACCGCCCCTCGTGCTGGTCCTCGATGAACTGAAGGAGTCCTACAACCTCGGCTCCATCCTGCGCATCGCGGATGCCGCGGGCGTCCATGGCGTGATCATCCCCGAGCGCCGCTCGGTCTCCCTCGACGCCGCGGTGTCGAAGGCCTCCGCAGGCGCCGTCGAGCACGTCGCGGTCGCGCGCGTCACCAACATCGTCCAGACGCTGGAGAAGCTGAAGGAGAAGGGATTCTGGATCGCCGGAACCGACACCGACGGCAAGACGCCCTACAATGAAGCCGATTTCAAGGGCCCGCTGGCCATCGTCGTCGGCAGCGAGGGCGAAGGGCTCGGGCACTCCGTGCGCGAACACTGCGACTTCCTCGTCGGCATTCCCATGGCCGGACAGGTCAATTCCCTGAACGCCGCGGTCGCCACGGGCATCGTGGTCTTCGAAGCCGCCCGCCAGCGCCGCGCCGCGGCGTCCGCCAAGCGCTGACCCGGAGGAACGACCACGGTGGGAGACGAAACCTCGCCGTATGAGACCCTGGACGACCCGCGGCTGGTCGCTCTCGCCCAAGCGGGCGACGATGCCGCGATGGAGACCGTCCTCGCCCGCTACAAGGGGTTGGCGCGCCGAAAGGCCGAATACTTCTTCCTAGCGGGCGGGGACGTCGAGGACGTGACCCAGGAGGGGATGATCGGGCTCTACAAGGCGGTGCGCACGTTCCGCCCGGAGCACGGCGTCCCCTTCTCCACGTTTGCCTACTACAGCGTCGCGGCGCGCATCACGGACGCCGTCCGCACGGCTTCCCGGCGGAAGCACGCACCCCTGAACGACTCGGTGTCCCTCCAGGGGTTGACCGATGCGGACGGGGAGGTGGGACCCGACCTGCTGGATATCTACATCGACGTCACGCGGGCGGACCCGCTGCAGCAGTACATCGGCCGCGAGGCTGCGGAGTCGCTCAAGACCTTCATCGAAACGGAGCTGACAGAGTTGGAGCGGCAATGCGTCGCTCGGCTGATCGAGGGCATCAGCTACAAGGAGACGGCCTTGCGATTGGGTCGCAGCGCGAAGGCCGTGGACAACGCCCTGCACCGCGCCCGAGCGAAATTCGAACGTCGGATGCGGACCATCTAGGACACATAGGAGGAATCGACCATGAGCGAAACGCGCTTCTACCACGTCCCGGAAGCCGGTCGGCTGGACCGGGTCGACACGGTCGAGGAGGCCATCAAGCGGCAGAAGAAGGGCGGGTTCTTCTGGCTCTCCTACTGCGACCCTACGCCCGAGGAACTGGCGCCGCTGGTCAAGAAGCTGGGGCTCCACCCCCTGTCCGTCGAGGACGCCCTCGACGAGAACCAGATCCCCAAGCTCGACGACTTCAAGGACCACGCCTTCGTGCTGTTCAACGCCTTCTCCTACACGCCCGAGAAACTCTGGGTGCAGGAGGTCGACTTCTTCCTGAGCGACCGGTTCCTCGTCAGCGTCCAGCGACTCGGACCCGATGGCAAGCCGCTTCTCGACGGCGTCGAGAGGATGGTCGTGCAGGACATGGGCGTGGACCGCCTCGGCCCGGCGTTCGTCATGCACACGCTGCTGGACGTGCTCGTCGACCGCAAGTTCGTGGCGATAGAGTCCCTCGAGGACGAACTCGCCTCCGCCGAGGAGGCCGTGCTCGACCGGTCCGACGCCTTCGACCCCCGCTCGCTGCAGCACATCCGCCGCGACCTCGTGATCCTGCGCAAGTGCCTCTTCCACGAGCGCGAAGTCTTCGTCAAGATCTGCCGCAAGGATTGCCCGTTCATCCCGGACCCCGCGATCTTCCACTATCGCGACGTGTACGACCACCTCACGCGGTTCTTCGAGCTCACCGAGACGCTTCGGGACATCGTCACCAGCCTCATGGAGATCGACCTGTCGCTGCGCAGCAACGAGATGACCCGCGCCTCCAACCGCACGAACCGCTCGGTCCGGCGCCTGACCTTCATCACGACCATCTTCATGCCGCTGTCCCTGCTCGCGGGCATCGGGGGCATGTCGGAGTGGTCCATGATGACCGGACCCGACAACTGGCGCTTCACGTATCCGCTCTTTCTGCTGGCCATGCTGGTCATCGGCGTGGGCAGCTACATCCTCCTGAAGTGGATGGTCAAGCGCGACGAGGACCGGGAAGACGACCTGTAGAGCGGCTCGAGCCTGGCTCTGACGGAAGCCCTCGGGAACTTCGGATCCCGGGGGTTTCATCTTGACAGTGACTTGACACCACTACGTCATGGTGATACAATCAACGCGAAAGGGGGGAACTGAAATGGAATCGACCGAGAGAAAGACCTACCGGATCTCGGAATTGTGCGAACGGACCGGCGTGACCAGGCGGACCGTGCACTACTACATCGGCCGCGGACTGCTGCCCCCGGCAGAGGGAGCCGGTCCCGCCAGCTACTACACCGAAGCCCACGTCGAGAGGATCCTCGCGGTGCGCAGGATGCAGGAGGCGTACCTGCCGCTGGACGAGATCCGGCGACGCCTCGAGGACGGAACCGACGGGGATGTCGACGAAGGGCCGGCCGCGCCCGCGGCATCGGGGACAAGACCGCTTCGCTACGCCGAACGGAAACTGGTCCGGATCCTGCTGGAGCGCGGAGTCGAACTCACCTACCCGGAAGACGACGAAGAAGCCGCGGAACTCGTGGAGAAGCTGGTCCGCCTTGCGGACCGTTATGGGAAGGAGACCTGAGGATGGCGAGATCGAATCGGACTTCGAAAGGCATCGAGCAGAGGCTGCCCTACGGATTGATGCTGATTCTGGAAAGGGAAGAGGTGGGTTGCCCGCTGCTCCGCGTCGATGCGAAGGTGGAGCTCGTGGCCGAGATGGCCCAGGTGGAATTGACCCAGGTGTACCGGAACAGCACGGACAAGCCGCTCGAGGCGATGTACCGGATGCCGCTGCCTTCAGACGCCGCAGTGACGGGATTCACCGCTACCATAGGCGATCGGACCGTCGTCGGCATCGTCGAGGAGAAGGAGAAGGCCGTCGCGGCCTATCGCAAGGCGCTCAAGAAGGGCGACTCGGCGTTCCTGCTCAGCGGGACGGGCGGGGACGTGTTCGACGTCGCTGTGGGCAATCTCGCCCCCGGCGAGACGTGCGAGATCGCGATCCGCTACATCCAGACCGTGCCGTGGACGGACGGGGAGTACCGCTTCCTGCTTCCGACCGTGCTGGCCCCGCGCTACAATCCCGACGGGTGCGCGGTCGACAACCAGCCCTTCCTCGGCGAGGCGGACTATCGCCTGCACCTCGATGCCACGATCCGCGGCGCCGGCGAAGTGCTGAAGGTCAAGAGCCCGTCCCACGCCGTACGCCCGATCCTCGACGACGGCGTCTGCCACGTGGAGCTGAAGAGCGAGTCGTTCCTCGACAGCGACCTGGTGCTGCTGTACCGGGTCGCCGCGGAGGACCGCCGAGCGGTGCGCGTGACCGGCGAGACCGGCAGCTTCGTGTATGCACGGTTCTCGGTCGGCGAGGACGTCGGTCCGACAGGCGCGGTGCCGCGCGAGTACAGCTTCGTGGTGGATACGTCCGGCTCCATGTCGGGGCAGAAGCTCGAACAGGCCGTCCGAGCCGTGTCCCTCTGCCTGCGCAGCCTCGTGAAGGGCGACACGTTCGAGATCGTGGCCTTCGGAAGCACCCACGTCAACCTGTTCGGCAAGCCGGAGGCCTACACCGGCAAGACGTTGGCGCAGGCGGAGCGATTTCTCGCGAACATCCCCGAGCTGGGGGGCACGGAGATCCTCGCACCGCTCAAGGAACTGTTCGCGCGGTCCGGAAAGGGAGGCCTGGAGCGCCTGGTCTACCTCTTCACGGACGGCGAGGTCGGGAACGAACGCGAAGTCGTCGATCTGGTGCGCAAGAATGCACGGGGCATGCGCTTCTTCCCCTTCGGCATCGACACGGCCGTGAACAAGGCGTTCATCGACGGTCTGGCCGAAGCGGGCGGCGGTCTACCGGAATACATCTACCCCGGCGAGGCGATCGAGGACAAGGTGATGCGCCAGTTCGCCCGCGCCGCGACGCCCTGCGTCGAGGACCTGCGGCTCGAGACGATGAGCGGCGGGACCGTGGAGGCATTCCCGGAAGCGAACGTCGTCGGCTTCCCGAAGGTGCTGTTCGCCGGCGAGAGCGCGACGGTCGCGCTGCGCATGCCGGAGGGCCTTCTTCCGGAGCGTCTGCTGCTGAAGGGAACGCTGGACGGCGGACCGTTCTGCACCGATCTGGAACTGATCCCCGTCGAGGACGGAGGCACGGTCGCCCGTTGGTGGGCGAGGGGTCGGATCCGGGAGATGGAACAGCGGAACGCGCCGGAGGACCGGGATGGAATCGTGGCGCTGTCCACGAAGTACGG
>CAXNDY010000089.1:0-5390 GCA_964201095.1 Saccharofermentanales bacterium | reverse complement strand
GGGGATGCCGGTCCACATGGACACGATGGCGGCGATGTCGTCCTCGGTCAGGGCGTTGCCGCGGGAGTCGACCTTCTTCTGCCATTCGTCGCGGGCGACGCGCAGCAGCTCGGTCTGGCGGACCTCCTCGTCCTTGAGGCGCGAGGCGCTCTCGAAGTCCTCGCGGTCGGCGGCGGCCTTCTTCTCGCGACCCACGGCGGCGAGCTGCGCCTCGGTCTCCTTGATCGTGTCGGGGGCCATGAAGGACTTCATGCGCAGGCGCGATGCGGCCTCGTCGATCAGGTCGATGGCCTTGTCCGGGAGGAAGCGGTCGGTGATGTAGCGCGTCGACAGCGCGACGGCGGCCTCGACGGCCTCGTCCGGGATGCTGACGGCATGGTGCGCCTCATACTTGTCGCGGATGCCCTTCAGGATCAGCACGGCCTCCTCGGGGGAGGGCTCGCCGACGTTCACGGGCTGGAAGCGGCGCTCGAGGGCGGCGTCCTTCTCGATGTGCTTGCGGTATTCGTCGAGCGTGGTCGCGCCGATGATCTGCAGCTCCCCACGGGCGAGCAGCGGCTTGAGGATGTTGGCGGCGTCCATGGCGCCCTCCGCATTTCCCGCGCCGATCAGCGTGTGCAGTTCGTCGATGAACAGGATGGTCTTGCCGGACTTCATGGCCTCGTTGAGGCCTTTCTTCAGGCGCTCCTCGAACTCGCCGCGATACTTGGACCCGGCGACCATGCCGGCCAGGTCGACCTGCACGATGCGATGGCCCTTGATGGGTTCGGGCACGTCGTCGGCGGCGATCTTCTGGGCGAGGCCTTCGGCGATGGCGGTCTTGCCGACGCCGGGCTCGCCGATCAGGCAGGGGTTGTTCTTGGTGCGGCGGCACAGGATCTGCATGAGACGCTCGATCTCCTGCTCGCGCCCGATGATGGGGTCGAAGCGTCCGTCCCGGGCCATCTGCGTGAGGTCGCGGCTGAACTTGTCGAGGTTGGGTGTGTCGGACGCAGGCTTGCCGGGCTTGCCACCGGGACCCTTCCCGGGACCTGCGGCATTGGCACCGCTCTCGCCCTTCATGTTCGCGAGGTTGCGGTTGATCTCGTCGAGGGACGCGGCGTCGCTGCCGGAGGAGGAGTCGTCGCCGTTTGTCTCGCCCTCTCCCTCGTCCTCGCCTCCCTCTTCGGCGTCCTCGTCCTTCGGGCGGGCGCTGCCGGCCTGGGTGTAGGCGCGGCGGATGTCGACGCCGAGCCCGGAGAGGATGCGCAGGGCGACGGACTCGCCTTCGCGCAGCAGCCCTTGAAGAAGGTGCTCGGGCTCGATGAAGTCGACGCCGCTCTTGCGCGCTTCGTAGGCTGCGATCTCGACCAGCCGCTTGGTACGCGGAGTGAAGCGTGAGAGGACGGCGCTGACGTCGATCTCCCCGTTCTCGTCCTCGGTCGGCGCTTCGGGCGGCGTGCCCGCCCCCGGGTTCTGGACGGGGCCGATGGCCGCGCGGACCTTTTCCGCGTCGACGTTCTGCCCGGCCAGGGATTCGTAGGCGAGACCTTCTCCCTCCTCGAGGATGCCCACGAGGATGTGTTCGGTGCCGATGTAGGACTGGCCCACCGCGGTGGCGGAATCGCGCGCCCTCATCAGGACGTTGGCGGATCGTTCGGTGAATCTCATGAACATGTTGTTTCCTCTCTTTCGTGCTTCGTCACAGGCATTCGCGGATGGCGGTCGCGCGCGCCGCGTCGCGCTCGTCGGGGCTCATCGTCCTTCCGACGGTCTTCTGGAGGGTGGCCGGGCCGACGCCCAGGGTGAGCCGGTTGAGCGTCTCGGTCTTGATGTTCCTCAGGATGCCGAGCGAGACGCCGAGGCGGATGTCGGACAGCAGCTGCAGGGCCTCCTCGGAGGCGATGCGGCGCGCGTGCTTCAGGATGCCGTAGGCGCGATGGACGCGGTCCTCGAGGGTCAGCGGCTGGAGGCGGTAGAGTTCCCTGCGGATGCCGCGTTCCTGCTCGAGCCCTTGCGCGACGAGGCGCTTCAGGTCGGCGAGGGTCTCCTCCTCGCTGACGCCGAGGGTGATCTGGTTGGAGACCTGGTAGATGGAGCCGGTGGCCTCGCTGTTCTCGCCGTACAGGCCGCGCACCGTGAACCCGATCTTGCGCAGGGCCTCGACGAGGGCGGCGACGTAGCCGGACATGGTCAGGCCGGGGAGGTGGACCATCACCGACGCGCGCAGGCCGGTGCCGGTGTTGGTCGGGCAGGCCGTGCTGTAGCCGAACTGCGGGTGGAAGCCGACCTCGAGGTTCTCCTCGAGCAGCATCGCCAGCCGCAGGGCGTCGCGGTAGGTCTCGTCGAGGGACAGCCCGGCGCGCATCGCCTGGATGCGCAGGTGGTCCTCCTCGTTGACCATCATGGAGATGGACTCGTCGCGGTTGACCAGCGCGCGGCGGCCCGCGCCGCCGGTGACGAACTCCTTGCTGACCAGGTGCTTCTCCACCAGGGCCAGCCGGTCGACTTCGTCCATGCCGTCCATCTCGAGGGAGGCGAACTCGCGCTTCAGGTGCGTTCCGACGCCGAAGAGAGCCTCCTCGACCCGGTCGGCGACCATGCGGGCCGCCGCGGGGGACAGTTTGTGGGGGAAGGGGAATTCCTTGAGGTTGCGGGCGAGGCGGATGCGGCTGCTCAGCACCACGTCGCCTTCCGGACCGGACCCATCGTACCAGTTCATGCCGTCACACCCCTTCCTTCCCCGATTCGATCGCCTTGATGCGGTCGCGGATCCTCGCGGCCTTCTCGTAGTCCTCCACCTTCACGGCCTCGGCCTGCTCCCTGCGCAGCCGCTCCAGCTCGCTTTCCGCTTTCGTACCGGGTACGCTTTCCGCTTCCGTACCGGGTGCGCTTTCCGCTTCCGTACCGGGTGCGCTTTCGGACTTCTTCGGGATGCGGGTCGGCTTGCGCAGCAGCGGCTTGCGCTCCGGTTTCGACGGTGCCGCCGCTTTGGACGGCGCCTCGAGTTTCGCATCGGGTTTCGCGTCGGCCGCCGCCTCGGGCTTCGGTTCGACGGCCGCATGGGGGGGACGTCGGCCGGTGTGGTGGTCGCCCGCCTGGATGCGCCGGATCACGGGCAGCAGGCGCTGGCCGAATTCATCGTAGCAGTGGCAGCAGCCCAGCAGACCGCGGTTGCGGAACTCCTCGTAGCTGGTGCCGCAGAAGGCGCAGCGCTCTCCCGTCGTGGGCGCGGTGTCGGTGTTGGCGGGCGTGCCACCGGCCATCTTGAACAGGTTTGCGGCGCCCCCGCTGAAGGGGTCGTTTCCGAAGAAGCTGGACACGACATCGCCCGTTTCCCCAAGATAGCCCTGTTCCCTGGCACACGCCGGGCACAGGTCGATGCGCGTGGTCTTGTCGTTGACGTTCTGGGTGATGTGGATCGTGGCTTCCCGTTTCTTGCACGACGGACACAGCATTCCATCCACCTCCTTCAGGTCACGTAGAGACTGGTCAGCATGTATTTCATGAGGTCCATCCGCACCACGTCGCGGATATCGGGCGGGACTTCCCCGAGGGCCTGGTCGGACAGGGCGGCCGTGACGAGCCGGGTCGTCGTCGGGTCGAGGACGCGGTGGTCGGACAGGTGTTCGATGAGGACCTGGGCTCCGTGCGAGGAGAGTCGGCTTCCCGAGGCGTTGAGGACGTGCCAGAGGAACGCGGCGGGGTCGCTCTCGGTCACGCGCCGGATGCGGATCCAGCCTCCGCCGCCGCGCCGGCTCTCGACGTAGTACCCCTGGCCATTGCCGAAGCGGGTCGTGAGGACGTAGGAGATCTGGGAGGGCACGCAGTGTACGCGCCCGGCGAGTTCGTTGCGGGTCGTCTCGAGGCGTCCGTCGTTCTCCTCGATCATCTGCTTGATCATGCCTTCGATCAGGTCGCTCAGGCTGGGCATCGATCGTACCCCCGTCTCGTGTTTGTCTTTGTCTATCTTTGTCTTTCTGAGTCGATTATAGCCCGCCCTCTCCGCCATTTCAAGGCGGAAAGCGCGGGTCCGCACTTCCGTCACCTGTGTGACGGAGACGGACTTCCGGTCCGACGAGCGGTCAGGCGAGAGGTTCGGCGGGGGCGGGCAGCGGGGCGTCGGCGGCGGTTCCGGGTAGCGGGACCGCGCCCGGTTCGTTCACCAGGTCGTGGATCCAGCGCTTCGACAGGAAGCGGATTCCGCTGAGGACCAGCTTGATGATCTCGTCGCACGAGGCCGCGAGATAGACGAAGAGGAGAGGCCAGTGGAAGACCAGTCCGCCGACCATGGCGAGGGGCACGGCCACGATCCAGAGGGGACCGACGTCGAGAAGCAGGGCCGCGACGGTGTCGCCGCCGCCGCGCAGGACGCCCACGACGCAGACCATGGTGAAGGAGCGGACCCATAGGAAGGCGGCGCTCAGGGCGACGACCAGCATGGCGTTGTCGAGGGCCGCGCCCGAGAGGTTGAACAGGGGGAGCACGAGAGGACGCGAAAGGAAGATGGCGACGCCGATGACGATGCCCGTGAGGGGGCCGAAGAGGAGGCTCAACCTGCCGTACCGGTAGGCCAGGTCCTTGCGGCCGGCACCGATCTGCTTGCCGACGATGGCGGCGGCGGCATTGCCCATGCCGATGGCGAACACGAAGGAGAGTCGCTCGAGGGTCGACATCACGTTGACCGCGGCGATGACCGGCTCGCCCATGCGGCCATAGATCGCGGGGTAGATCGAGACCCCGAGGACCCAGATGCCCTCGTTGGCCATGACGGGAAGCGAGATCCTCATGGCCGAGGCGAGGAAGGCCGGATCGATGCGGAAGATGTGGCGCAGCCCGACGGCCGAGGGCAGCTTCCGTCCGTAGACGATCCAGAGGGTGATGCCGAATTCGACGACGCGGGCGACGAGTGTCGCCGTGGCGGAGCCCTGGACGCCCATCCGCGGGGCGCCGAAATAGCCGTAGATCAGCGTGTAGTTGAGGACGGTGTTGAGGACGAAGGCGACGGTCGACGCGAGGATCGGGGGCGTCGCATGTTCGGTATTGCGCATGGAGGCGTAGAAAAGGAAGGAGATGGCCATCAACGGATACGAGGGGGCGATGCGACGCAGGAACACCGCGCCGAGGGCGGCGACCTCCGGCAGATTCGTGAAGACGCGCATCAGCTCGTCGGCGAAGACAGCCGTGATGACGGCGAAGACCAGGGAGAGGACACCGCTGACCAGCACGCCGAGACCGGTCGCGCGGCGGACGCCCTCCAGGTCCTTCTTGCCCCAGTACTGGGCGACGAACACGGTCATGCCGCTCGAGACGCCGAAGAGGAAGATGGCCAGGATGAAGAAGACCACGTTCGCGAGGCCGACCGCTGCAAGGGCCGTGTTCCCGAGACCGCTGACCAGGACGTTGTCGAC
>CAXNDY010000088.1:0-5441 GCA_964201095.1 Saccharofermentanales bacterium | reverse complement strand
GCTGTCGCCCGACACGGCGGACGCGGTCTGGGACGCGTGCAACGCGAAGCTCGGTCCGAAGGGCCTCTCCGCGAGCCAGCTGATGCGTGCGGCCGACGTGCGCACCGTGTGCACGACCGACGACCCCGCCGATTCACTCGAGTTCCATAAGGCCATCCTCGACGCCGGCGCGGACAGACCCAGCGCCGTTTCGGTGCGTCCGACCTTCCGCCCCGACCGCTATCTCCGGGTGCGCAGCGCCGACTTCAGGGCCGGCATCGCCGGGCTGTCCGCCGCCGTCGGCTTCCCCGTGAACTCCCTCGAGTCCCTTTTCGCCGCCCTCGAGGCGTCCGCGAAGCACTTCGCCGCCCACGGATGCCGGATCTCCGACCACGCCCAGGACCCGCCGGTCTTCGTCGAGGGCACCCCGGCCGAGGCCCACCGCGTCTTCAACCGCGCGTTCTCCGGCCTTCCGCCGACCGCCGAGGAGGAGGCCGTATTCCGCTCCGTCACGATGCTGTTCCTCGGGCGCCTCTACCACCGCCTCGACTGGGCCATGCAGCTCCATGTCGGCTGCTCCCGCAACAACAACCTCCGCTGGATGCCCGTGCTCGGCCCCGACACCGGCTTCGACGCCATCGCCGACCCCGTCGGCATCCAGGCCACCGCGCGCTTCCTCGCCGCGCTCGACGCGACCGGCCAGCTGCCACGCACGGTCCTGTACAACCTGAACCCGTCCGACAACGAGGCGATGGCCTGCCTGACCGGCTGCTTCCCCGGCGAAGGGCTGCGCGGCAAGATCCAGTACGGCTCCGCCTGGTGGTTCAACGACCACCGCCGCGGCATCGAGAACCAGCTGTCCGCCCTGGCCGAGCAGAGCGTGCTCGGCAACTTCATCGGGATGACCACGGATTCCCGCAGCTTCCTGTCCTATCCCCGCCACGAGTACTTCCGCCGCATCCTGAGCGCCCTCCTCGGCCGATGGATCGAGCGCGGGGAGGCCCCCCGCGACTTCGCGCTCGTCGGCGGAATCGTCCGGGACATCAGCTACGCCAACGCCGCCCGTTTCTTCGGGCTGTAGGCCGCGCCCGGAGAGGCTTGCGCAGAGGTCCTGCACAACCTCTTTCTTGTTGTGGGGGGGGGTTTCTGCTATGATGCGAGTCGACAGTAAAGGCACGGGCACAGCCCAAGACAGGTTCACCAAGGAGCCTGACTGTTCCTGCAACCATGGTGCGAGGTTCCGGTCGTGATGCGAACGCGGCCGACCCACCCGCCATGGCCCGTTGAAGTCGGGTACATTGCCTGGACGATCAGACGCTCCACGGGGAGGTCGACAGCCGCCGGGACCGGACGAACCGGGACCCGACCCTGAGGACCTTCCGGACGCGCGTCAGGCCGCACAGGCGTGAACTAGGCGTCAGGAGGAACCGCCATGGAGAAGATCCCACAGGGGAACCCGACCAAGCTCAAGCTGCACGGGTTCAACAACCTCACCAAGTCCCTGAGCTTCAACCTGTACGACCTGTGCTACGCGCGGACCGTCGAGGACCGCGACGCCTACATCGAATACATCGACGAACAATACAACGCCGAGCGCCTGACCACGATCCTCGAGAGCGTGAACCAGATCATCGGCGCGACGATCCTCAGCATCTCGAAGCAGGACTACGACCCGCAGGGGTCCTCCGTCACGATCCTGATCTGCGAGGAAGAGCAGCTCGGCGGTTCCGGACCGTCCGGCGCCAACGGCACGCCCGGCGCCAATGTCACGCCCGGCGGCGACGGCCCCTCCGGCCCGACCCCGCCGCGTGACACGATCCTCGCCCACCTCGACAAGAGCCATATCACCGTCCACACATACCCCGAGTATCACCCCGTTCTCGGCATCAGCACCTTCCGCATCGACATCGACGTCTCCACCTGCGGCCGCATCTCCCCGCTGAACGCGCTGGACTACCTGATCCACAGCTTCGACGCCGACATCATGACCATCGACTACCGCGTGCGCGGCTTCACGCGCGACTTCACGGGCAAGAAGCTGTTCATCGACCACCCCATCCATTCCATCCAGAGCTACCTGCCGCAGGAGATCCACGACAGCTACCACATGATGGACGTCAACGTCTACCAGGAGAACATCTTCCACACCAAGTGCATGCTGCGCGCGTTCGACCTCGACAACTACCTCTTCGGCACGACCAAGGCCAAGCTCCACGCGGGTGAGAAGAGGCGCATCGAGCAGCGCATCCACCGCGAGATGGAGGAGATCTACTACGGCCGCAACTTCTCCTCGATGTAGGGGCGGCAAGCGGATGCACTACACCCACCAGAAGAAGACCCCGCTGCTGACGGCGCTGGAAAAGGCCGCCGATTCGGCGAACCTCTCGTTCGACGTGCCCGGCCACAAGAAGGGCGCCCTGCGGACCCGGTTCTCCGACTCGCTCGACGCGCGCGGCCTGCGCCTCGACATGAACTCCATGCCCGAACTCGATCTGCTCGACCACCCCCGCGGAGTGATCAAGGATGCCGAGAGTCTTCTGGCCAATCTCTACGGCGCCGACGAGGCCTTCTTCCTCGTGAACGGCTCCACCTTCGGCGTCCAGGCCATGATCTTCTCCGCCTGCGCGCCCGGCGCCAGGATCCTGCTGCCGCGCAACGTCCACAAGTCCGCCATCAACGCGCTGATCCTCACGGGCGCCGTGCCGGTGTTCCTCGCCGCCGAGACCGACCCGCGCTGGGGCATCTCCCACGGCATCACGCTCGACGCCGTGAAGGCCGCCGTGGCCGAACACCCCGACGCCGCGGCGCTCCTCGTCGTCAACCCCACCTACTACGGCGCCGCCTCCGACCTAGCCTCCATCGTCTCCTATTGCCACCGCCGCCGGATCGCCGTGCTCGTCGACGAGGCCCACGGGGCACACCTCCACTTCCACGACGACCTGCCCGACAGCGCCATGGACTGCGGCGCCGACCTCTCCACCATGAGCCTTCACAAGACCTGCGGATCGCTGACGCAGAGTTCCGCCCTGCTGGTCAACGAGGGGCTGATCGACCACCAGCGCGTGCGCGGCGCCATCAACCTGATGCAGACCACCAGCGCCTCCTACCTGCTCATGGCCAGCCTCGACGCCACCCGCGCGCTCCTTGCGACCGAGGGTCGTTCGCGCCTGTCCCGCCTGCTGCCCCAGGTGGAGGCCGCCCGCGCGCGCATCGCGAAGGTGCCCGGCCTCGAGGTCCTCTCCGCCGCCGACGAGGGCCGTCCCGGCATCTTCAGGTACGACGGCACCAAGATCGCGGTGCGGGTCAACGACCTCGGCCTCAGCGGCTACGAGGCCTACCGCGTGATGCGCGAGCAGCTCGGCATCCAGCTCGAGCTGTCCGAACCCCACACCGTCCTCGCGGTCTGCTCCTTCGCCGACGACGAGAGCACCCTCGCGCGCCTTGCCGACGCCTTCGCCGAGCTGTCGCGCCTGTACCACGGCACGCGTCCGCCCCTCGAAGCCTGGCCGCACGACGCCTCCGGAGCCGTCGAGCTGCCGCGTCCGCGCCTCGTCGTGCCGCCCCGAGAGGCCTTCTACGCGCCTTCGCGCATCGTCCCGATCTCCGAAGCCGAAGGCGAGATCAGCGGCGAATCCCTGATGGCCTACCCCCCCGGCATCCCGCTCGTCATCCCGGGCGAACGTCTCACGGCGGACGTGATCCGGCAGTACGAGTTCATCCTCGAAAATAGGGGCACGATCATCAACGAACAGGACAACCCGCGGTTCGTCCGCATCCTCGGGCGCTAGACGCCCGCGAAGGAGGCCTTTTCCATGAAGGAAGAGTGGTTCACCGAGGACCATACCGGCGACGTGCGGCTGTCCATCAAGGCCCGCCATTCCTACGGGGAGGACACCCCCTTCCAGCGCATCGATTTCTACGAGTCCGACACCTTCGGCAGGTTCTTCACGCTCGACGGTCTCATGATGGTGGCCGAGAGCGATGAGAGGCACTATCACGAGATGCTGGTGCACGTGCCCATGGCCGTCGCGAAGGACCCCAAGAAGGTGCTCGTGATCGGCGGCGGCGACGGCGGGACCGTGCGCGAGCTCGCCCGCTACCCGGGCATCGAGCGCATCGACATGGTGGAGATCGACGAGCGCGTCGTGCGTCTGTGCCAGAAGTTCCTGCCCTCGGTCGCCGGCGCCATCGACGCGGACCCGCGCATCCACCCCATCTTCGAGGACGGCGTCCGCTTCCTGAAGGAAACCGCGGACGCGGCCTACGACCTGATCCTCGTCGATTCGACCGACCCCATCGGCCCCGGCGAAGGCCTGTTCAGCCGCAAGTTCTACCAGGACTGCCACCGCACCCTCACCGCGGACGGCATCCTCGTCAACCAGCACGAGAGCCCCTTCTACGCCACCTATGCCCAATCCATGCGCCGCGCCCACAAGCGCCTCCGCGAGACCTTCGCGGTCAGCGAGGTCTACCACTTCCACATGCCGACCTACCCGTCCGGCATGTGGCTCTTCGGCTTCGCGTCCAAGGGGATCCGTCCCGTGGAGGACCGCCGGCCCGAACCCGAGTCGCCCGCCGGGACGCCGGCCATGCCGACCCGCTACTACTCGCGCGCCATGCACGCCGGCGCGTTCGCGCTGCCGCCCTACGTGGCCGCGCTGCTGTCCGAGGAAGGGGGGGCCTGACGTGAGCGCTCCATTGGACTACCCCGTCGCCGGCGGCTTCCGGCCGACCTGGCCGCAGTGCTTCCTCGGCTGCTCGACCCCCCGCGCGGAATCGCGCATCGTCCTGCTGGGCGCGCCCTTCGACGGCACCGTCTCCTACCGCCCCGGCTCGCGCTTCGCACCGATGCAGATGCGCGTCGAGTCCATGGGCTTCGAGACCTACAGTCCCTCCCGCGACGCCGACCTCGAGGACGCCGCCGTGCACGACGCGGGGGACCTGGAGTTCGCGCCGGGCAATGCCGTGGCCGCCCTGGACCGCATCGAGGCGGAGATCCGCCGCATCTACGCGGAGGGGAGACGCCCCTTCCTGGTCGGCGGCGAGCACCTCGTCACGCTGGGCGCCTTGCGCGCGGCCGCCGCGGCCCACCCCGGGCTGCACGTCGTCCACCTCGACGCGCACTCCGACACGCGCGCGGACTACCTCGGCGAGGAACTCTCCCACGCCTGCGTGATCCGCCGCGCCCACGACCTGCTGGGCGACGGCCGCATCCACTCCTTCGGCATCCGCTCCGGCACCCGCGAGGAGTTCGCCTGGTCGAAGACGCACATCGACCTCCACCGCGACACGACGGGAGACCTCGGCGAACTCTGCCGCCGCCTGGCCGCCGAGGGTTCACCCGTCTACTTCACCGTCGACCTCGACGTCCTCGACCCGAGCGGCTTTCCCGGCACCGGCACGCCCGAGCCCGGCGGTCTCACGTTCCGCGAACTCCAGGCGGCCTTCGACGCTATCGCGGC
>CAXNDY010000087.1:0-5467 GCA_964201095.1 Saccharofermentanales bacterium | reverse complement strand
CAAGCGGTGGAACGGCGAACTGCTTGCGCTGGCGGGCGTGCATACGGCCCAGATGCCCGACGCGGTTCCCTCCGGCACCGTGGTCGGCGGCCTGGACAAGGGGATCGCCGCGCTCGCGGGCATCGAAGGCGACACCGCGGTCGTCACGGGTGGCCACGACCAGGTCTGCGCCGCCTTCGGGGCGGGCGTGGTCGCCAGGGGGGACGCCGTCGACGGCACCGGCAGCGTGGAGTGCGTCACGCCGGCCTTCGATGCGCCGGTGATGTCCCGCGGATTCCTCCTCTCCAACTACGCCTGCATCCCGCACGTCCTGCACGGCCTCTACGTCACCTACGCCTTCAACTTCACGGGCGGTTCGCTGCTCAAATGGTACCGCGACGCCTTCGCCCTCGGACTGGCGGAGGAGGCGCGGCGAACGGGACGGAGCGTATACGCGCTGCTCGACGAGAGGGCAGGCGCGAAGCCATCCGCGATGACCGTCGTCCCGCACTTCGCCGGATCCGGCACCCCGGAGATGGACCCGTCGGCCAAGGGCGCGCTCTTCGGCCTCGACTTCTCCGCCGACATGGGCTCGGTCTACCGCGCGCTCATGGAGGGCGTGACCTTCGAGATGCGCTACAACCTGGAACGGCTGCGCGATTTCGGCGTCGAGATCGCCAACCTCCGCGCGGTCGGCGGAGGCTCGAAGTCGCCGCTGTGGCTCGGCATGAAGGCGTCCATCTGGGGCCGCCCCGTCCATGCGCTCGAGACCGAGGAGGCTGGAGCCGCCGGCGCCGCGATGCTGGCGGGACTTTCGACCGGAATCTACCGGAACCCGGCGGAGGCCGTCGCGGCCTTCGTGAGGATCAGAAGGACCTACGAACCCGAACCCGCACTGCAGGCCGGCTACGAGGCGTCCTACGGGAGATTCCTCGAAGCCAGGAAGACGATCGAGGGGATGAAGAGATGAGCAAGAAGATGACGTTCGCACTCTATTTCGGAAACCGGGGATTCTTCCCGGAATCGCTGATCGCGTCGGCCCGGGAAGACCTCCAGCGGGTCGTGACCGGACTCGGGTACGGGACCCTGATGCTGGATGCGGACGCGACCCGGTTCGGCGCCGTCGAGACGGCCGAAGAGGGCCGGAAGTACGCCGCGTTCCTGAAGGCGCACCGGGGCGAATACGATGGGGTGATCCTGTCCCTGCCGAACTTCGGCGACGAGACCGGGGCCGTCGCAGCCCTGGAGGATTGTGGCGTGCCCATCCTGATCCAGGCGTACCCGGACGAGTTCGGCAAGATGGATTTCCAGCACCGGCGCGACGCCTTCTGCGGGAAATTCTCCGTCATGGACGTCTTCTACCAGTACCGGCTCCCATACACCATCTTCAAGCCCCACACGGTCGACCCGACCTCGAAGCCCTTCGCGGAGCAGGTGGCGAAGTTCGCCGCCGTCTGCCGCGTCGTCGGCCGGATGAAGAAGTTCACCGTCGGGGCCATCGGCGCCCGCACCACGGCCTTCAAGACCGTGCGCTTCGACGAGCTGACGCTGCAGAAGAACCACATCACGACCGAGGCCCTCGACCTCTCCGAACTGTTCCTGCGCGTGCGCGGCGTCCAGACGGGGACCGAGGCGTTCAAGGCCAAGCGAAGCCATCTGATGGACTACACCAACTGGACCGGCGTGCCCGACGAGAAGGCGGACATGCTGACCAAGGTCGGCATCGCCATCGACGACATCATCCGGGACTACGGCCTCGACTGCCTGGCCCTGCGCTGCTGGATCGAACTGGAGCAGGAACTGGGCGTGTCGCCGTGCGTGCTGCTGAGCGAACTCAACGACCGCGGCATCGTCGCCGCCTGCGAACTCGACGTCGCCAACGCCGTCCCCATGTACGCGCTGCATGCCGCCTCCGAAGTGCCGGCGACGTGCCTCGACTGGAACAACAACTACGGCGACGAGGAGGACAAGTGCATCCTGTTCCACTGCGGACCGGTTCCGCAGAGCCTGATGGCGGGCAAGGGACAGGTCATCGAGCACCCCATGTTCGCGAAGAGCTTCGGAGCCGGCTGCGGCTGGGGCTGCAACGTCGGGCGCATCGCGAAGTCGCCCATGACGTTCGCCAGCTCCAAGACCGAGGATGGGAAGATGATCTTCTATCTCGGTGAAGGCGCGTTCACCGGCGAGAAGATCGAGAGCGGCTTCTTCGGATGCGCCGGTGTCGCGGAAATCGCGGGGCTCCAGGACAAGCTCGCCGTGATCGGCAAGCAGGGATTCCGCCACCACGTCGGCGTGACCTTCGGCCACGTCGCGGAGTCGGTCCATGAAGCCTTCACGTCCTACCTCGGCTATGAGATGCTGGAACTGCCGCGCTGACTCGGACCACTCGACCCGCGCACGACAAGCGACGTCGAGAAGACGTCCTCGGGACATCCCGCCGGCTCCGGATCCGCACCCGACGGAGCCCGCGAGAGCGCGAGCAGCCTTCGGGCGGCCCGGAGCCCCATGTCGCGGATCGGCAGGGAAACGGTCGTCAGCGGAGGTTCGACGAGCGTCGCGAGCGGCACGTCGTCGAATCCGGTGACGGAGACGTCCGCGGGGACCTTCCACCCGTTCAGCCGGCAGGCGCGGAGGGCGCCTACAGCCAGGACGTCGTTCTCGCAGACGAACGCCGTCGCCGGAGTCGTGCCTGCCTTGAGCAGCGCCGCGGCCGCGGCCTGTGCGGCTTCGACGCCGATCGTGACCCGTGCGACGCGGATGCCGTCGGTAGGGACCGCAGCCGCCTGGATGGCTTCGGTGAACCCCGCGTGCTTCTGCTGGGATACCGTGCTGTGGGCGGGTCCCCCGATATAGGCGAACGACCGGTGACCCAGAGCCAGTAGGTGCTCGGTGACCGTGCGCATGCCGCCCTTCACGTCGAGTTCGACCGTGCAGACGTCCTCGGAAGGGCGATGCCAGCTGAGCGCGACCAGCGGGGTCCGGGTGGGCAGGGTGCTCCGCAGGCGGGGAATCAGGGACTCGTCGTCCAGGAAGCAGACGATCAGTCCGTCGACCTGGCCGACCGACAGCGAGCGGATCGAGTCCGCCAGCCCATCCAGGTCCTCGGCGGTCTCCAGCAGCGTCGTGAAGCCGGCGCGGTGGATCTCCGCCCGGATGGTCTGGAACAGCTCGGCGAAGAACGGGTTCGTGATGTCCGGTACGACGACGGAGTACATGCCGGAACGGCCGGTGCGCAGGGAGCGCGCGAACGGACTCGGACGATATCCCAGTTCCGCGATGGCGGCCTCGACGCGCAGCCGGGTGTCGGGGCGTACGCTGTCGGGGTTCTTCAGGAACTTGGAGACCACGGCGACGGAAAGACCGGCTGACTTCGCGACGTCCTTGATGGCTGGCATGATTTCCCCTTCTCGACGCGCTTCGATGCGTCCGCTCAGGTCGATGATATCACTTGCAGCATCTTTTCCGGGTCGACGAGCAGGACTCCCTCCGATTCCGAAAGGCGAACCAACTCGTCCGTGAATCCGGATTTCGAGAAGAGGGCGAAGTGCCGGTCGGTCATCGGCAACAGAAGGCTGCGGGCTTTCAGGAGTTCCAGGTCGGGGACTCCCATTCGCGTGTTCTTCCACTTGCACTCGCAGCAGAGCGCGGAGTCGCCATCGATGGCGACGAGATCGATCTCCTGTTCGGTCCGCGCCACGGGGTCCGTGCCCCACCAACGACTGACCGTCGTGAACGGGAAGGGAAGACTCCTGTCGCGGTTCCTTCGGATCAGAAACTGACGGCACACGTCTTCGAAGGCGTTGCCGAGGAAGCCGTCGAGACCAGGCAGGATTCGCTTCTCCAGAACGACGTCCGCAGTACCCGACAGGATCGGAGACAGGTTCGGGTAGACGAAGCGATACCAGAAGCGGAACAGGTTGTCTTGGATCTCGTAGATCGTCTTGCGCCCGGCCATGGAGCCTGCGGGCGTTGAGCGCCGGATGATGCCGAGTTCGATCAGCGTGTCGAGATAGATCGAGGACTTCGAGGTGGTTTCTCCACCTTTCATGGCGATATCGTTCAGACGTGAAGCTCCCTGGGCGATGGCTCCGATGAGCGAATTATAGACGGACGGATCGCGGAGCTCCTGCTTGAGGAGCCCGACTGGTTCCGCGAAGAGGTAGGCCGAGGGGCGGAGGAGATGCTGTTCGATGTTCCTGGGAAGGGATGCTGAGTCGGAGAATTCCTTGAGATACAGGGGGACTCCTCCGAGAACCATGTAATTCGCGATGCGGGAGCGGACTTCGGACTTCGGAAAGAAACGCGCGCCGTCCAGATAATCGAAGGGCTCGATCTTCATCTGGGCTGTCCTGCGTCCATAGAGGGGACTCTTGTATGCAAGAACCTCCTTCTCCATGAAGGCCACGGAGGAACCGCAGAGGATCAGGAACACGCCCGTCCCCTGCAGTTCGTGGTCGATGCTGTTCTGGAGGATGGAGGGAATGCCGGGATTCGCGCGGGCGAGATAGGGGAACTCGTCGATGACGACGACCATGCGGCGTTCACGGCCAAGCCGGGCCAATTGGGCGAATGCATCCTTCCATGAACCGAAGGAAGGAGCCCCGGATTCGATTCCGCCGGCCTCGAAGATGGACCGGGAGAAATCCTGCAGGGCGCTGGCATCGTTGTATTCCTGCGCGACATAGAAGACGTGAGGCTTGTCCACGCAGAACCGCGCGATCAGGCTGGTCTTGCCGACCCGGCGCCGTCCATATACGACGACCATCTCGAACCGGTCCGAGCGGTAGCGTTCTTCCAGCTCGGCGAGTTCGGGCTCTCTGCCGATGAAACCATCCAGTTCCATGGAGCTCTCTCCTCCCGCATATTAGCTTAATCGTAATTAAGTGAATCGTACTTAAGCTGATGATACCGCAGATCCGGGCAATCCACAATGCGTTGCAGCGTCTTTCCTCGCCTGCATATGGTAAACTTCGGTCATGCGGACCGCTGACGAGATGTTCGAACTGATCCTCACCGTGGCGCGCGGCGACGACCGCGTGCGCGCCGTCCATCTGAACGGTTCCCGGGCGGATCCGAACCAGCGGAGGGACATCCTCCAGGACTTCGACGTGGTCTATGCCGTGACGGAGACGGCATCCTTCCTCGCCGACCCGGACTGGATCCGCGTGTTCGGGGAGCGGCTCCTCCTGCAGGAACCGGACCGTGTGGACGCTGTTCTGGGCAATCCCGCGGACCCGTCGCGCAGCTACGCCTATCTGATGCAGTTCCAGGACGGGAACCGCATCGACCTGACGCTCCAGTCGCTGGAGGCGCTGGCCGAGGACTACGGCTCGGACCGGCTCACGGTCCCGCTCCTCGACAAGGACGGTCGGCTACCGCGACTCCCCGAGCCGTCCGACGAGGACCACTGGGTCCATCGACCCTCCCAGGCCGTCTTCGCCGCCTGCTGCAACGAGTTCTGGTGGGTCGCGCCCTACTGCGCCAAGGG
>CAXNDY010000086.1:0-5486 GCA_964201095.1 Saccharofermentanales bacterium | reverse complement strand
GACGCGACTTGGGACATCATCCTCTGCGACTACTCCATGCCGACCTTCGATCCGTTCATGGCCTTGGAGATCCTCCATGCCTCCGCGCTCGACATCCCCCTGGTGGTGATTTCGGGCACCGTCGGCGAAGAGAACATCGTCCGGCTTCTCAAGGCCGGCTGCCACGACTGCATCATGAAGTACAACCTCGGCCGGATTTCCAGCGTCGTTCTTCGGGAGATCGAGGAGGCGAGGGTCCGGAAGGAACTTCTGTCCATGAAGGGGCGCCTCGAGCGCTTCCGCATCCTGGCCGGCAGAGCCTACGAGGCCATGCTGTTCGTCGACATGGACGGAGCCATCGTGGATTGCAACGATACCGCGGCGACAATGTACGGGTACAGCGCGGAGCAGCTGTCTGCCATGAATCTCGGCGACTTCTCCCTGCCGTCCGAGCGGGATGCGTTCCAGCAGCGGATCGCCGGCGCGAAGGACGACGGGACCGTATTCGAGGCGGTTCATGTCCGTTCCGGAGGGCAGCCGATGAACGTCGAGATCAGTCTGACCGGGGCCTCGATCGAGGGGATGAGACTGACCCTCGGGGTCATCCGCGACATCACCGAGCGCGTGCGTCGCGAACAGGAGATCCTCTATCTCAGCCAGCACGATGTGATGACCGGATTGTTCAACCGCGCGCATTTCGAAGAAGCCATGCGGCGAATGGAAATGGAAGGCGATCGCCCCATTTCCGTCATCATGGGCGACGTGGACGGGTTGAAACTGATCAACGACGGCTTCGGACATGCCGAAGGGGACCGATTCCTGATCGAGACCGCTCGGATCCTGAAGAACTCCATCCGGAACGGAGACGTCCTCGCCAGGATCGGTGGGGATGAATTCTGCATCCTTTTGCCGGGAACAAGCGCTTCGGAGGTGGCCGCCGTATGTGGGTCCATCCTGAAGGAGTTCACGGACGAAGGCCGGAATCGGACCCGCAACGGAGTCGCGCCCTGCATTTCCATCGGATACGCCACGGAGGTGAAGGAAAACGAGCCGATCGCGCAGATCATGAAGCATGCGGAGGAGTTCATGCTGCGCCGCAAGCTGCTCGAGAGGCGGAGCATGCACAACGTCCTGCTGTCGTCCATCCGGAACATGCTCTTCGAAAAGAGCCACGAAACCGAGGAACACGCGCAGCGGCTGATCGACCTGTCCCGACCACTGGGCAAGGCACTCGGGCTGAACGACGAGCAGCTGAACGAACTGGAGCTCCTCTCCTCGCTCCATGACATCGGGAAGATGCACATCGAGGACAGGATCCTGCTGAAACCCGGCAGACTCAGCGACGAAGAGTTCATCGAAATCAGGAAGCATCCCGAGACCGGCTACCGGATCGCACTCGGAAGCCCGGAATTGACCGGAATCGCCATGGGGATCCTCTGCCACCACGAGAAGTGGGACGGTACCGGGTATCCACACGGGCTGGCAGGCGAATCCATCCCGCTGCAATCGAGGATCATCGCCGTCGTCGACGCGTTCGATGCCATGACCCAGGACCGTCCATATCGGAAGGCCCTGCCGATTCCGGTCGCCGTGGAGGAGATCCGCAAGAACGCCGGAACCCAGTTCGAACCCCGCATCGCGGCACTTTTCATCGAGCAGATCGAGACCCTTGGGGTGAACGGACTCTTCTTCTAGCGTTTCCAGTCGTACCTTCCTACCCTCCGGCATGCGAAAGGGGAGCCCCATGAAGGACTTGTTCCGAGCGTTGGAAAAGGACCCTGGCTATCTGCGCCTCGTGCAGGCGCTGGCCGCGCGTCGCGGTCCGGTCAACGTGACGGGCCCCGCGGACCCGCAGAAGGCCTTCCTGTGCGCCGCGCTCGCCGCCGGAACCGGGCTTCGCCCCGTCCTCGTCGTGTCCGATGAACTGCGCGCCCGCGCCGCCGCCGAGGACCTGCGCGCCTTCACCGACCGCGACGTCCTCGTGTTCCGCCCCCGCGAACTCGGGCTCGCCGAAGCCGAGGCCTCGAGCCACGAGACCGAGCGCTCCCGCATCGGCATCCTCGACCGACTGCTCGCCGAGGCGCCCGACTACGGCGCCATCGTCATCACGGCCGCCGCGGCCCTGCAGAAGCTGCCGCCGGTGCGCGAGTTCGCCGCCGCGCGCCTCACGCTGCAGCCCGGGGATACCTCGGACCCCGGCGACGTCGCGTCGCGGCTCGTGGAACTCGGCTACGAGCGCGTGCGCCTGGTCGAGGGGCCGGGGCAGTTCGCGCTGCGCGGCGACGTGCTCGACGTGGCGCCGGTCGGGAGGCCGGGCTGCGATGGACCCGAAGGCCGCGCCGTGCGCGTGCGCTTCGAGGACGACGCCATCGACCAGATCAAGGAGTTCGAGATCTCGGGCCAGCGCTCCGTGGAGATGCTCCGGTCCCTGTCCATTCCTCCCGCGCACGAAGTGCTGTCGCCCGAGAAGGTGCTCGGACTCGAGAGCGCCCGCGAAGCCCTGCGCGCGCCGGAGGATGGCGCCGTCGCCACGGCTGTCGTGCACAGTCTGTCCGACCGCGTGCTCGAGGAGGGTCGGCGTTCGTCCGCGGCGGCCGCCGCTTCGGGGGCCGACCCGGCCGTGGTCGACGCGATGCGTCGGCTCGCGCGGCGCGACGCGGACCGCATCGAGGGTGGGGCGCTGTTCTCCGGTCTCGACCGCTGGATCCCGCTCCTCTGGGACGAGCCGGCCTCGGTGCTGGACTACGCGGCCGCCGGAGGGGCGACGCTGTTCGTGGATGAACCGCTGCGCGTGCGCCAGCGGATGGACGCGGCGCAGGCCGACTTCGCCGAGCGCGTGAAGGCGCTGCTGGAGAAGGGCCACCTGCTTCCGCTGTCCGGAAACGTCGCGTTCCGCGGAGCCGACCTCATGATCCGCATCGACCGCATCGGCGTGACGGGTCGCACGGTCTCGCTGTGCTCCATCGGCTCCTCGGGCAACGGCCTGCCCGGCGGTACCGAGGTGGCGATCCCCGGCCGCGCCTCCGACCACTTCCGCGGCCAGGTCGACAAGCTCTCCGCCCTCGCGAAGGACCGCTCGGCGCGCGGACTCGACACCTGGATCTTCGCCGGAAGCCCGACGCGCGCGCAGCGCCTCACCGAGGAGATGGGCGCCGCCGGCGCCGGCGCGGACAAGGTCACCGTGCTGCCGCGCACGCTGACGCTGGGCTTCGAGGCCCCCGGTGCCGGACTGCTCGCCATCGGCGGCCATGACGTCTTCGGCGCCGACCGCCCGCGCCGCCGCCGCCGCCACGCCGGCATGAAGATCGACCTGTTCAGCGACCTCTCGCCCGGCGACCTCGTGGTCCACGAGGCCCACGGCATCGGCCGCTACGAGGGCCTGACCTCCCTCGAGGCCAGCGGCGCGAAGCGGGATTATCTCAAGATCGCCTATGGCGGCGAGGACACGCTCTTCATCCCCATGGACGCCCTCGACCAGATCCAGAAGTACGTCGGCGCCGAGGGGCGCGTCCCCAAGCTGTCCAAGCTCGGCGGCAAGGAGTGGGAGAAGCTCAAGGACCGGGCGCGCGAGTCCGTCAAGAAGCTTGCCGCGGACCTGGTCAAGCTCTATGCCGAACGCGCGGCGGTCAAGGGGCACGTCTTCTCCGCCGACACGGTGTGGCAGCGCGAGTTCGAGGAGAACTTCCCCTTCGAGGAGACCGAGGACCAGCTGCGCAGCATCGAGGAGATCAAGCGCGACATGGAGTCCGATAAGGTGATGGACCGCATCCTGTGCGGCGACGTCGGGTTCGGCAAGACCGAGGTGGCGTTCCGCGCCATCTTCAAGTGCCTGGCGGACGGGAAGCAGGCCGCCATGCTGTCGCCGACGACCGTTCTCGCCCAGCAGCACTACGAGAACCTCATCCGCCGCATGGAGGGCTTCCCCGTCAAGGTCGGCCTCATGAGCCGCTTCGCCACCGACGCCCAGCAGAAGGAGGCCCTGCGCGGCGTGCGCTCCGGCAGCGTCGACGTGCTCGTGGGCACGCACCGCCTGCTGTCGAAGGACGTCGTCTTCAAGGGGCTCGGCCTGCTCGTGGTGGACGAGGAGCAGCGTTTCGGCGTGGACCACAAGGAGGCCCTGAAGGTCATCCACCCCGAGGTGGACGTGCTGACGCTGACCGCGACGCCGATCCCCCGCACCCTGCACATGTCCCTCTCCGGCATCCGCGACATCAGCGTGCTCGAGGAACCGCCCCACGACCGCATGCCGGTGCAGACCTACGTCATGGAGTACGATTTGGGAGTCGTGACCGAGGCCATGCTGCGCGAGATCACGCGGCGCGGACAGGTGTTCTACCTGTTCAACGACACGCGGCGCATCTCGGAGAAGGCCGCCGAGATCGGCCGGCTGCTGCCCGGGGCCCGCATCGTCTACGCCCACGGCAAGATGGGGGAGCGGGAGCTCGAGGACGTCATCAGCGCCTTCACGCGCGACGAATACGACGTACTGGTGTGCACGACCATCATCGAGTCGGGCATCGACATGCCCAACGTCAACACCATCGTGGTCGAGGACGCCGACCGCCTCGGCCTCGCGCAGCTCTACCAGCTCCGCGGCCGCGTGGGGCGAAGCGACCGCCAGGCCTACGCGTACGTCACCTACCGGCGCGACAAGGTGCTGACCGAGACGTCGGAGAAGCGCCTGTCCGCCATCCGAGACTTCACGGAACTCGGCGCCGGCTTCAAGATCGCCCTCCGGGACCTCGAGGTCCGCGGCGCGGGCAATCTCCTCGGCGCGGAGCAGCACGGTCACCTCGACGCCGTCGGGTACGACCTCTACTGCCGCATGCTGGAGGAGGCCATCCTCGAGGAGAAGGGCCAGACGCGCGCCACGACGGTCCAGGCGGCGGTCGACCTCGCGCTGGACGCCTACCTGCCGGCGGCCTACGTACCGGACGAGGGGCAGCGCATGGACATGTACCGGCGCATCGCCACCATCGACACCGCGGCGGACCGCGTCGACGTGCTCGACGAGCTCGAGGACCGCTACGGCGACCTGCCCGCCCAGACCGGCACGCTGGCCGACATCGCCTACATCCGCGCGGCGGCCGGGCGCCTGGGCTTCTCGCGCGTCTCCCAGAACGCGGGCGGCGTGGTGCTGGCCTTCGCCGAGGGCCGCAAGCCCGACATGGGCATCATCGGCCGGGCCATGAACCTGCCCGCCTACAAGGGCCGCCTGCTGTTCAACGCCGGCACCAAGCCGTACCTGCTCTTCCGAGGCGCGGCGGCCGACAAGGAGAAGGCGACGGAGACGGTGCGCGGATTGATCGAGGCGCTGGAGTAGAAAGGCAATCGGATATTCCTTGGGAGTGGACGATATTCTCTGTCCGGGGGGAAGAGGAGCGGATACGATGGCCGTGAGTCGGAAACCGCCTTCGGAAGGAGGCAACGTATCCAAGGAGGAAAGCACGATGGGTTCATTCAGGCGATCGGTCCTCTTCCTGCTCCTGGCCAGCGCATTGGTCCTG
>CAXNDY010000085.1:0-5496 GCA_964201095.1 Saccharofermentanales bacterium | reverse complement strand
CAAGTGACCCTCGAAGGGCGCTTAGCTCAGCCGGGAGAGCACCTGCCTTACAAGCAGGGGGTCACAGGTTCGAGCCCTGTAGCGCCCACCAATATTTCCGGGGTTGCGGCAGCCACAAACACGGCCCGGTAGTTCAGTTGGTTAGAATGCCAGCCTGTCACGTTGGAGGTCGAGGGTTCGAGCCCCTTCCGGGTCGCCAACAACCATAGCCGGTTCCGCAAGGGGCCGGCTACTTGCCCAGATAGCTCAGTTGGTAGAGCAGTAGACTGAAAATTTACGTGTCGTTGGTTCGATTCCGACTCTGGGCACCAGACCGCTCCGAAAGGGGCGGTCCTTTCTTTTTTCTCGAAGGCCCTTCGGAAGTCATTCCCCGATCGACCATCAGGTCGATTTCCTGGGACCGGACGCGCGTGCCTCCCTCCCGTCTTTCTGGTATCATCGTATCCGTATGACGAAACCCCTTTGGACTTTCAGGAGGATCGCCCGATGCCATCACCCGTCCGAACCGACAGGCCCTTCCATTGCAGCACGCCCGCCGAGGTGTTCGAACGCTTCGCGGTCGACGCGAAGGCCGGGCTCTCCGCAGCCGAAGCGCTGCGCCGGCTGGCCGAACACGGCCCCAACGAGCTGACGGAGAAGGCGCGTGCGTCGCTGTTCCAGCGCGTGGTCGCCCAGTTCAAGGACTTCCTCGTGCTGGTCCTGATCGCCGCGAGTCTTGTCTCCGCCTTCGTCGGGGAATGGATCGACGCCATCGTCATCATCGCCATCGTCATCGTGAACGCCACACTCGGCGTGGTCCAGGAAGGCAAGGCCGAGAAGGCCCTCGAAGCCCTGAAGAAGATGGCGGCCCCTGGCGCACGCATCCTGCGCGACGGTGAAGTCGGCCATATCCCGGCCAGTTCGCTGGTGCCGGGCGACGTCGTCCTGCTCGAGGCCGGCGACATCGTTCCTGCGGACCTGCGTCTCTTCGAGAGCAACAGCCTCAAGATCGAGGAGGCCTCGCTGACCGGCGAGTCCGTGCCTGTCGAGAAGCGCGCCGCCGACACCTTCGAGGAAGACGTCCCGCTCGGCGACCGCACGAACCTCTGCTACATGAGCACCATCGTCACGTACGGCCGCGGCCGCGGCGTCGTCGTCGGCACCGCCAGTACCACCGAGATCGGCCGGATCGCCGACCGCCTCCAGTCCATGGAGGAGGAGCCGACGCCGCTCCAGAAGAGTCTCAACCAACTCGGCAAGTGGCTCGGCATCCTGTGCCTCGCCGTCTGCGCCGTCGTGTTCGTCGTCGGCCTGCTGCAGCACGGCGAGCCGCTGCCGCTGTTCCTGACCGCGATCAGCCTCGCCGTCGCCGCGATTCCCGAAGGGCTGCCGGCCGTCGTCACCATCGTCCTCGCCGTCGGCATGAAGCGCATGGTCGGCCGCCACGCCATCATGAAGCGACTTCTCGCCGTCGAGACCCTCGGCTGCGTCGACACCATCTGCTCCGACAAGACCGGCACCCTGACCCAGAACGCGATGGCTGTGACCCGCATCCACTGCGAAGGCACGATGTTCTCCGTCGCCGGCCACGGCTACGCCCCCATCGGCAGGATCGAGACCCTGCAGGGCCCTGCCGGCAGCGATTCCCCGGTCCTGCGCCGCCTCCTGCTCGGCGCGCTGCTATGCAACGATTCGAGTCTTCACGAGAAGGAGGAGGGAGGCTTCGGCATCATCGGCGACCCCACCGAGGGCGCGCTCGTCGTCGCCGCGGCCAAGGCCGGGATGACCCGCGAATCGGCCGCGAAGGAGTACCCGCGTGTCGCGGAGATCCCGTTCGACTCCGATCGGAAGCGGATGACCACCTTCCACTACGAATTCGCAGGAGGTCCCCTCTATTCCTTCACCAAGGGAGCCCCGGACCTGATGCTCTCCCGCTGCACCCACCGCTATACCGCCGACGGAGAGGTGCCCATGGACGACGCCGCGTGCGAGACGCTTCTCGCCGTCAACCACGACCTCGCCTCCGCGGCGCTGCGCGTTCTCGCCTTCGCCTACCGCAAGCACCGCCACGACCTGCCCATGGAAGCGTCCTCCGATGCGGAGAGCATCGAGAGCGGCATGGTCTGGCTCGGGCTCGTCGGCATGATCGACCCGGCCCGCCCCGAAGTGCGCGACGCCGTGCGCGTTTGCGCCGCCGCCGGCATCCGCCCGCTCATGATCACCGGAGACTACAAGGACACCGCCGTGGCCATCGCCCGCGACCTCGGCATGATGGACGAGGACGACCGCGTCCTCGCCGGACATGAACTGGACGCCATGGACGAGTCGGCCCTGCGCGAGGCTGTCGAGCACACCGCCGTCTACGCCCGCGTTTCACCCGACCACAAGGTGCGCATCGTCAACGCCCTGCGCGCCAATGGCCACATCGCCTCCATGACCGGAGACGGCGTCAACGACGCGATGGCCCTCAAGAGCGCCGACATCGGGGTGGCCATGGGCATCACCGGCACCGACGTCGCCAAGGGCACCGCCGACATGATCCTGACGGACGACAACTTCGCGAGCATCGTCAGCGCGGTCGAGGAAGGCCGCATCATCTACGCCAACATCCGCAAGTTCGTCGGATTCCTCCTCTCCTGCAACGTCGGCGAGATCCTCGTGATCTTCCTCACCAGCCTGATCCTGGGACCCGAGTACGTCCCCCTGCTGCCCATCCAGCTGCTCTGGCTCAACCTCGTCACCGACAGCTTCCCGGCGCTCGCTCTCGGCAGCGAGAAGGGCGACCCCGACATCATGTCCCACAAGCCGCGCAGCCCCAAGGAACCGATCATCAACCGTGAAATGCTCTGGGCCATCGGCATCCAGTCCGTCGCGATCTTCCTGTCCGTCTACGGCATCTTCACGCTGGCCCTCGGCAAGCTCTTCCTGTTCCTCCCGAGCACGGACTGGGCCAACCCCGACGTCGTCCTCCACGCCCGCACGCTGGCCTTCACGACGCTGATCTGCGCCGAACTGCTTCGCGCGTTCACCAGCCGCTCCGAGCGGCACAGCATCTTCCGCATCGGCTGGTTCTCGAACAAGCAGATGCTGTGGGCCACGGGTGTCGCATTCGGGATGCTGCTCGTCGTCCTGTATGTGCCGTTCCTCGAACCCGTCTTCCACACGGTCGCGCCGTCCCTGTCCGACTGGCTCCTGATCGTCGGCTTCGCGCTGATCCCCTTCACTGCGGGCGAGCTCTACAAGTGGGTCCGCCGCATCATGGACCGCCGCCACGGGTGACGGACCCTGAACGGAACGCGTGCGGTTCGATACGGAATCGCGCGCCGTTCCGTGATACCCTCCAGACATAGGTCCGGTGCGGTTCGAGCTGCACCATGATTTCGAAGGAGGGGAAACCCATGGTCAAGGTATTCCAGGTCAAGGGCATGTCCTGCACCGGGTGTTCGGCGCGTCTCGCGCGCGTGATCTCGAAGATGGAGGGCGTCACCAAGGCGACGGTCGATTTCGAGACCGCACGGATGACAGTCGAATACGACGAGGCGACGACGGATGTCCAGAAGATCGTCGACATGACGGAAGAGACGGGCTACGAGGCCGTACCCGCATAGTCTTCCACCGCCCGCGCTTGCCACGGCTCCGCGCTTTGTGGTAGAATCGCCATTGCCGCGCAGATACGCGACATCGAACCGAACTACACGGAGGGTGCCTCATGCAAGCGCTTCTGATCGTCCTCTCGATCCTCGACCTGCTGATCTGCGTCGTCCTCGTCGTGATGGTCCTCTTCCAGAAGGGCGCCTCCCAGGGCCTCGGCTCGATTGCCGGCGGAGCGGATACGTTCTTCAACAAGACCAAGGCCCGCACGATCGACGCGATGCTCAAGAAGCTGACCTCCGTCGCCGCGATCGTCTTCTTCGTCCTCACCATCGTGCTGTATCTGCTCACCAAGGGCTAGAACCCGAGCCCGCACGGACTCCGGCATATACCGGATGGATCGAAGCCGTCCCCGGAAACGGGGGCGGTTTTTCCATGTGTCGCCGTTCCGATATAATGAAGACAGGTGGAAGAGCGGAGGGTGAGATGGAGATCCTGGAGCGGGTGGTCGGAATCCTGAAGGAGGACGGACGGAACGGGCTGGTCATGCCGGAGCGCCCGGGAGGACTCGTCCCGGTCCGGATCGCCCAGCGGGACCTGGGCGGAGCGCCCTTCGGCATGAAGGTGGTCGTCGAGATCCTGTTCCGGCCGGAGGAGGAGCCCCGTGGACCTCGCTCCCCGGATGCCCCTCTGGCCCGCGGAAGGGTCGTGGAGACCCTGGGCGATCCGGCGGCGCCCGATGTGGCCGTCGCGGGGATCCTGCGCGCCTACGGCCTCGAGGAGGCCTTCCCGGAGGCCGTCGAGCGGGAGGCGCTGGCCTATGGCACGGACCCGACGGACGAGGACGTGGCCCGCGAACTGACGCGCGGTCGCCGTGATCTCCGGAGCGGACGCCTCGTCACGATCGACGGCGCCGACGCCAAGGACCTGGACGACGCGGTTTCGGTGGAGGCGCTGCCGGACGGAGGCTTCCGACTCGGCGTGCACATCGCCGACGTCTCCTGGTACGTGCGGGAAGGCACCGCCCTCGACGCGGAAGCCCGTTCGCGCGGGACCAGCGTGTATCCGCCCGGGCGCGTGGTGCCCATGCTGCCGCCGCGCCTGTCGAACGGCGTCTGCAGCCTGAATCCCGGACGACCGCGCTTCGCCTTCTCCTGCGTCATGGATTTCTCGCCGGAAGGGGAGCCCCGAGGTCACGAGATCTTCGAGAGTCTGATCCGCACCGTCGAGAGGATGACCTACGACGACGTCTTCGCCCTGCTTTCCGCCCCGGAAGGCGAGTCGTCGGAACTCGTGGAACGCTATGCGGACCTCATGCCGGACTTCCGGCGGATGCGGGAACTGGCCGTGCTCCTGCGCACGCGGCGCTTCGCCCGGGGCGCCATGGACTTCGACTTCGCCGAGACCAAGGTGGTGCTGGACGAGACCGGCGTCCCCGTCGACATCCACCCCTACCGCACGACCTTCGCCAACGGCCTCATCGAGGAATTCATGATCCTGGCGAACGAGACCGTCGCGGAGCATTTCCTGCGACTCGGCTCGCCCTTCGCCTACCGCGTGCACGAGCCGCCAGACCCCGAGCGGCTCCACCGGTTCGCCGTGATCGCCTCGAACTTCGGCGAGATCCACCGCTTCAAGGCCGAAGGCGCCGATTCCGCGCAGCTCGCGAAGATCCTCGAGGACGTGCGGGGGAGGCCTTACGGGCGGCTTCTTTCCCGCATCCTGCTCCGCTCGCTCGCCAAGGCCCGCTACTCCCCCGAGTGCCTCGGCCACTTCAGCCTTGCGTCCCGTTACTACTGCCACTTCACGTCGCCGATCAGACGCTACCCCGACCTCTACATCCATCGCATCATGAAGATCTGGCTCCAGGAGTCGCCCGGCGCGAAGCCCGGCGCCTCGCTGCCGCGCTCGCTGTCCCTGCGCCTG
>CAXNDY010000084.1:0-5516 GCA_964201095.1 Saccharofermentanales bacterium | reverse complement strand
CATCGGCGTCGGCGAAAGGTTCGATCCGAAGGCCCACGACCTGATGTTCCTCGGAGGAGGACAGGACTACGAGCAGGCGATCCTCATGGCCGATCTCCTGGCGCACAAGGCCGACCCGATCCGCGAGGCCGTCGCGGACGACCGCGCGTTCCTCTGCATCTGCGGCGGGTTCCAGCTGATGGGCCGGTACTACCGGACGGCCGAAGGCCGGCAGCTCGACTTCGTCGGCGCTCTCGACCTCTGGACCGTGGGCGGGGAGAAGCGCCTGATCGGGAACACGGTCTACCGCAGCGACCTTCTGGAACAGGCCGGGAAGGATCCATGGATCGTGGGGTTCGAGAACCACTCCGGCCGGACGTTCCTCGGCGCAGGAGTCAAGCCCCTCGCTACGGTGGTCCGCGGCAGCGGCAACAACGGCGACGACGGCACCGAAGGCGCCGTGTACCGCAACGTCTTCTGCACGTATTCGCACGGCAGCGTGCTGCCCAAGAACCCCGGCTTCGCCGACCTGATCCTCGAGCGGGCGCTGACCCGCCGGTACGGGGAGGACGGCCCGCTCGCCCCCCTCGACGACCATTACGAGAGAGTGGCCCAGGAGGCCGCTCTCCGGACCCTTTCAGTGGATAGGAGCAGACGACATGGCTGACGCGAGGATCCTTCCTTTCTCCAAGATGCACGGCGCCGGAAACGACTACGTCTACGTCGACGGCATCGGCGGAACGGCGCCCGAAGACGCACCCGCTCTCGCCATCCGCGTGTCCGACCGGCACAAGGGCGTCGGGTCCGACGGGCTCGTGTATATCCTGCCCTCGACCGTCGCGGACGTGCGCATGCGCATGTGGAACGCCGACGGCTCCGAGGCGGAGATGTGCGGCAACGCGGTGCGCTGCGTCGGCAAGCTCGCCTACGAGCGCGGCTATGCGAAGATCTCCCGCGTCGTCGTGGAGACGATGAGCGGCCTCAAGACCCTGGAGCTACAGGTCGTGGACGGACAGGCCATCTCCGCTCGCGTCGACATGGGCGCGCCGGTCTTCGAACCCCTGCGGATCCCCGTCGCTCCGCCCGCCGCCGAAGCCGCCACCGCGGACTTCCTGCGCCGGAAGGTCGAGACCGCCGGGCGCGTGTTCGAGATTTCCTGCGTCTCCATGGGAAACCCCCACGCCGTGACCTTCGTCGACGACGTCGCGAATTTCTCCCTGGCGGAGTGGGGACCCCGGCTCGAGAACCACCCCCTGTTCCCGCGGCGCGCGAACATCGAGTTCGTGCAGGTCCTCGCCCCCGACCACGTGAAGGCCCGGGTCTGGGAGCGCGGCAGCGGCGAGACGCAGGCGTGCGGCACCGGGGCTTGTGCAATCGGCGTCCTCTGCGCTACTCTGGGAAGGACGGGACGGCACGTCGCCGTCGACCTTCCGGGCGGCTCCCTCACGATCGACTGGGAATCGGACGGCAAGGTCTACCTGACGGGTCCCGCCGAACATGTATTCGACGGACGGCTCGAGCTCTAGAAAGGGGAACCAGCAAGGATGGATTCCGGCATGGCAGGAGGAGAGGCGGTCCTGGTCCTCTCGAACGGCGCGGAATTCCGCGGCCGGTCCTTCGGGGCTAAGGGCACGGCGGTCGGCGAAGTCGTCTTCAACACGGGGATCGTCGGGTATCAGCGGGTCCTCACGGATCCCTCCTATTGCGGGCAGATCGTCACCATGAGCTATCCCCTCATCGGCAACGTCGGCATCAACCCCCACGAACACGAGTCCTTCCGCCCCTGGCCCAGGGCCTATATCGCGCGGGAGTTCACGGACCCCAGCCACTATCAGAGCGAGGCCGCCCTCGAACCCTACCTCCAGGAATACGGCGTCGTCGGCCTCCAGGGCATCGACACCCGCGCCCTCGTCCGGATCCTGCGGGAGAACGGCACCATGAACGGCGTCGTCTCCTCCGACCCCGGTTTCCGCGCGGCGGAATGGGCGGACCGCATCCGCGACTACCGCGCCGTGGACCCGGTCCTCGAGGTCACCTGCCGGGAGCGCCGCGTGCACCCGCCGGTGGGGGAGTTGCGATTCCGCGTGGCGCTGCTCGACTACGGCTGCAAGGCCGGCATCGTGCGTGGTCTGTGCGAGCGCGGCTGCGAAGTCGTCCAGCTGCCCGCCGGCACGTCCGCTGCCGAAGTGCTCGCCCTCGCCCCCGACGGCATCATGCTGTCCAATGGGCCCGGCGACCCCAAGGACTGCGTCTTCCAGATCGAACAGCTGAAGCGCCTGATCGGCGTGCGCCCGATGTTCGGCATCTGTCTCGGCCACCAGCTCATGGCCCTCGCCACCGGCGCCGACACCGCGAAGCTCAAGTTCGGACACCGCGGCGGCAACCACCCCGTCAAGGACCTCGCCCACGACCGCGTCTACATCACCACCCAGAACCACGGCTATGCCGTCCTGCCCGGCACCGTGGACCCGAAGGTAGCCGAGATCAGCCACATCAGCATGAACGACGACTCGGTCGAAGGCCTGCGATATTTCGGCATTCCCGCCTTCTCCGTGCAGTTCCACCCCGAAGCCGCTCCCGGACCGCTCGACACCGCATACCTCTTCGACGAATTCCTCGCGACGATCCCCGCGGTCGCGCGGTAGCCAGAAAGGAGCCGAAATGGCCTGGGCGAATCCGTCCTTCCTCGACATCCCGGAGACCTACCTCTTCGCCACCATCGGAAAGAAGATCCAGGAGGAGCGCGAGCGCGTCCCCGGCAAGACCATCATCCGCATGGGCATCGGCGACGTCACGATCCCGCTGCCGAAGGTGATCCTCGACGCCATGCACAAGGCCGTCGACGAGATGGGCGCCGTGGAGACCTTCCAGGGCTATCCTCCCGCCGCGGGCTTCGATTTCCTGCGCGACGCCATCGCGAAGCACGACTACCGGGACCGGGGATGCGACGTCTCTTCCGACGAGATCTTCGTCAGCGACGGTGCGAAGAGCGACGTGGCCAACTTCACCGACCTCTACGGCGAGGCCAACGTGATCGCGATCTCCGACCCGGTCTATCCCGTCTATCTCGACAGCGTCCGCATCGCGGGTTTCGGACCTCTCCAGGTGAAGTTCATGGAGTGCACCGAAGCCAGCGGCTTCCTGCCCGCTCTTCCCAAGGAGCACGTCGACGTCCTCTATCTCTGTTCACCGAACAACCCGACCGGCACCACTCTCTCCCGCGACGATCTCGCCCGTTGGGTGGCCTACGCCCGCGAGCACGGCTCCCTGATCCTCTACGACTCCGCCTACGAAGCCTACGTCTCGACGCCCGGCGTGCCGCGCAGCATCTACGAGATCCCCGGCGCCCGCGAGGTCGCGGTCGAGTTCCGATCCTTTTCCAAGACCGCGGGCTTCACCGGCGTCCGCTGTTCCTACACGGTCGTCCCCAAGGGCCTTGCCGCCCGCACGAAGGATGGGCGACCGGTCGACCTCCACAGGATCTGGATGCGCCGCCAGGCCACCAAGTTCAACGGCGTGCCCTATATCGTCCAGCGCGCCGCCGAGGCGGTCTTCACGGAAGAGGGACAGCGCGAGGTCAAGGCGCGCATCGCGGTCTACATGGACAACGCCCGCCGCATCCGCCTCCTGTTCGAGGCACGCGGCCAGAAGGCCTTCGGCGGCGTCGACGCCCCCTACGTCTGGGTCAAGGTACCGGACGGCTTCGACAGCTGGAGCTTCTTCGACCACATGCTGCGCACGTACGGCGTGGCCGGCACGCCGGGCAGCGGCTTCGGACCCTGCGGGGAAGGCTGGATCCGGTTCACCGGATTCGGAAACCCCGCGGACGTCGACCGGTTGGAAGGATTGATGAAGACATGAAGAACGGATTCGCGCGGGTCGCCGCCTGCGTACCCGTCACCCGTCCCTGCCAGTGCGACGCCAACGCCGCCCGGATCGTCGTCGAGGCCCAGCGGGCCGCCGACGCGCTGGCCGACGTCGCGGTCTTCCCCGAACTCTGCGTCACGGGCTGCACGGCGGCCGACTTCTATCTGCACACCGGACTCCAGGTCCAGGCCGAAAAGGCGCTGGCCGACGTGGCGAAGGCGACGTCCGGAATGTCGACCTTCCTGGCGCTCGGACTCCCCGTCGTCCTCGAGGGCCGCCTCTTCAACTGCGCCGTCCTGCTGCAGCGCGGCAGGATCCTCGGTGTCGTGCCCAAGACCTACCTGCCGGGCTATGCCGAATTCTACGAACCCCGCTGGTTCGAACCTGCATGCCGGGCTCCCTCCGACACGGTGCGGCTGGCCGGCCAGACGGCCCCCTTCGGCACCGACCTGCTGTTCGAGGATGCCGTCAAGGGCCTCGTCGTCGGCGTAGAGATCTGCGAGGACCTCTGGGTCCCGATCCCACCGAGTTCCTATCAGGCGCTGGCCGGCGCGCACCTGGTGCTCAACCTGTCCGCCAGCAACGAACTGGTCGGAAAAGCCTCCTACCGTCGCTCGCTCGTCTTGTCCCGCTCCGCATCCTGCATTCTCGGCTACGCCTATGCCTCCGCAGGCCCCGGCGAGTCCACCACGGACGTCGTCTTCTCGGGGCACGCCATGGTCGCCGAGAACGGCGTCCTGCTGACCGAAAGCCCCCTGTTCCGGCCCGAGGGAGGCACGATGCTCGCCGACCTCGACGTCGCCCGCATCCTGCGCGAGCGCATGCGCAACCGCAGCTTCTTCGACGGAGGTTCCTCGCACGGTTCGCCATTGGTGCCGAACTACCGGCGCGTCGCCTTCGAAGCCAACGGCGGCCCCGCTCGGCCCGAGGACCTGATGCGCTTCGTGGACCCGTCGCCCTTCGTGCCCGCGTCCGAGCCCGAGGCCTTCGCCCGCAGCCGCGAGATCGTCGCGATACAAGCCGCCGGTCTCGCCCAGCGCCTGTCCGCCGCCAAGGCCCGGAAGGCCATCGTGGCCGTCTCCGGCGGTCTCGACTCCGCCCTCGCCCTGCTGGTCGCCGCCAAGGCCTGCGACCGCCTCGGCCTGCCGCGCACGGCCACGATCGGCATCACGATGCCCGGTCCCGGCACCACCGGCCGCACCCGCGGTAACTCCGAACTGCTCGTCCGCGCCCTCGGGGCGGATTTCCGCACGATTCCCATCGGCGACGCGATCGACGTCCACCTCCGCGACATCGGTCAGCCCGTCGGACTCCACGACACGACCTATGAGAACGCGCAGGCACGGGAACGGTGCCAGATCGCCATGGACGTGGCCAACCGCGAGGGCGGCCTCATGGTCGGCACCGGCGACCTGTCCGAACTCGCCATCGGCTTCACCACCTACGGCGGCGACCACATGTCCATGTACGCCGTGAACACCGGCGTCCCCAAGACGCTCGTCCGCAGCCTCGTGCGCACCCTCGCCGAGGACATGCCGGAGTGCCGCGACGTGCTCCTCGACATCCTCGCCACCCCGGTGTCGCCCGAACTGCTCCCGCCCGACGAGGACGGCGGCATCCTGCAGCGCACCGAGGAGATCGTCGGCCCCTACGAGCTCCACGACTTCTTC
>CAXNDY010000083.1:0-5566 GCA_964201095.1 Saccharofermentanales bacterium | reverse complement strand
TCGAAGCCGTTCTCGACGCCGAAGCGGATGTCATCGACGTCCTTTTCGGTGAGGGAGGGGAGCCGGATCTCGATGTCGGGCAGATTCACGCCCTTCCTGTCGCCCAGCGCACCGCCGTTCCTGACGCGGCAGTGGACGTCCTGCCCCTTCACGTCGACGACGTCGAGTTCGACGAGCCCATCCGCGATGAGGATGCGAGACCCCTTCTTCACGTCCAGATGCAGGGTCTTGTAGGTGATCGAGCACTGGGTGGCGTCACCGAGCACGTCGTCGTGGACGATGCGGAAGTCCGAACTCTCGACGAGTTCGACGCGGCCGTCCTTGAAAAGCCCCGTCCGGATCTCGGGACCCTTGGTGTCGAGCAGCATCGGCATCGGCAGCCCGGTTTCGACGCGGACCTTCTTGAGCATCGCGACCCGGACCCTGTGCTCCTCGTGGGTGCCGTGCGAGAAATTGAAGCGGGCGACGTTCATCCCGCGGAGGACGAGTTCGCGGAGCATGTCCTCGGTGTCGACGGCCGGGCCCAGGGTGCATACGATCTTGGTTCTTCTCATCCTGCCCATCCTTCTGGTTCGTGGTCCGATGGCTTCCATTATAGACCGGTGGAGAGTGCAGGCAAGCCCGGTTGCGCCGGATTCGCGGCGGCCCCGCAGGGAACGGGTCGTTGCGGGGGGTTTCCCGCGGGTGCTATAATCCGTGAGGATTCGAACCGTCTCCGCTGATGGAAGGAAAGGGACCCGTGCCGATGAAACTCTCCGAATGCGTCGCGCTGCTGGATGCCGAGGTCCTCGTGCCTGCGAAGGACATGGGGCTGGAGATCCGGGTCGCCTGCGGCTCCGACCTCATGAGCGACGCCATGGCGTTCGCGTGCGCCTCGAACGAGATGATGCTGACCGGGCTCGTGAACCTCCAGGTGATTCGCACCGCCGAGATGATGGACGTCTCCGTCCTCGTCTTCGTGCGCGGCAAGCGGCCCGATGCCGCCATGGTCGACCTCGCCCGCGAGAAGGGCATCTGCGTGCTCCGGACGGCGCACCCCATGTTCACGGCCTGCGGTCTCCTCCACGGAGCCGGCATCGTCGGGAAGGGTGCCTGAACCGTGCTGCCCGTGCATCTCCACTACACGATCCGCGGAGGCGACTTCCTCTACGCCGGTGAAGCATCGAGCGGGATGAAGAAGGCCCTGACCAAGCTGGGCGTGGACCCGGCCGCCGTCAAGCGGGCCGCCATAGCCATGTATGAAGCCGAGATCAACGCCGTGATCCACGCCGGTGGCGGGGAGGCGGACGTCCTGATCTTCGCCGACCACGTCTCCATCGTGGTGCGCGACCAGGGCCCGGGCATCCCGGACGTCGGACTCGCCATGCAGGAGGGCTGGTCCACCGCGCCCGACGCGGCCCGCGAGATGGGCTTCGGCGCCGGGATGGGGCTGCCCAACATCCAGCGCCATGCGGATGACATGGAGATCGCGACCGAAGTCGGCGTCGGCACCACCCTCACGCTCGGCGTCCGGTTCCACCGACCGGCGGGCGCGGCCGTCCCCGCCACGGCCGCCGCCACCGTCCCCGCCACTCCCGGAGGGTCCTGAAGACATGGAACTGCGGCATTCCGTCCGGCTCGACCGCGACAAGTGCATGGGCTGCACGAACTGCATCAAGCGGTGCCCCACCGAGGCCATCCGCGTCCGCGACGGCAAGGCGCGCATCGCCGAGCTCCGCTGCCTCGACTGCGGCGAGTGCATCCGCGCCTGTCCGCACCACGCCAAGAGCGCGACGACCGACTCCTACGACCGGCTGGGCGACTTCGCCTACACCATCGCCCTCGCCGCCCCGTCGCTGTACGCGCAGTTCGGGCCGCCGGCCACGCGCGCCATGATCCTCGCGGCGCTGCGCAATACCGGCTTCGACGACGTGCGGGAAGTGGCCGAGGGCGCCGAGGCCGTGACCGCCGCGACGCTCGCTGAACTTCGGAAACCCGGCGCCGACACCGCCCTGCCGTTGATCTCGTCCGCCTGCCCGGTGGTCGTCCGGCTGGTCCAGATGCGCTTCCCCGGTCTCATCGCCAACCTCGTGCCCTTCGACTCCCCGATGGAGGCGACGGCGACGGTCGCCCGACGGGATGCGGCCGTGGCGACGGGACTTGCACCCGACCGGATCGGCGTCTTCTTCATCTCGCCCTGCCCGGCCAAGCGCACGGCCGCCCATCAGCCCTACGGCCGCGAGAGGACCGACGTGGATGGCGTGATCGCCATCACGGACGCCTACCCGCGGATCCTGTCCAGCCTGGAGAAGATGGACCCTTCCGTCGTGCAGGATTTCGCGACGCGCCACCTCGCCGGTCGCGACGGCATCCGCTGGGGCAACATCGGCGGCGAATCGCTGGCCCTCGGCACCGACCGCTTCCTCGCCGTGGACGGCATCCACAGCGTGATCGACATCCTCGAGGAAGTCGAGAGCGAGCGGCTCCGGGACGTGGTCTTCATCGAGGCGAACTCCTGCATCGGCGGCTGCATCGGCGGCCCCCTGACGGTCGCGAACCGCTTCACCGCGCGGACGCGGCTCAAGCGCTCCATCGACGACGCCGCGACGGCCCGACCCTCCCACGCCGAGGAGGACGAGGCGGCGGCCGTGCTGCGCTGGACCGTTCCACTGCTGCCGAACCACGCCCTGATGCTCGACTTGGACATGGAAGCCTCCCTGCGGAAGTACGAGGCGATGGAGACCGTCCTCAAGGGTCTGCCGGGCCTGGACTGCGGCGCCTGCGGCGCACCGGACTGCAGCGCGCTGGCCGAGGACATCGCCAGGGGCGAGGCCACCGAGAGCGACTGCATCGTCAAGCTGAAGGAACTCTACAAGAGCATCGTCCTTCCGGAGACCGCCCCGGCTGGAGACCGGCCGTGAACCTTACCGTCGGCGAGCTGTGCGCCGAACTCGGCTGGACCCTCCTCTGCGGAGATGCGGACCGCCCCGTCGCGGGCGCCTACGCCTGCGACATGCTGAGCTGGGCCATGGCACGCGCCCGCTCCGGCGTCGCCTGGATCACGATCCTCAACAGCCTCAACGTCATCGCCGTGGCCCATCTCGCCGAGGTCGGATGCGTCGTCGTCGCCGAGAACGCGGGGATGGCCGCGGAAGTCCTCGAACGCGCCCGGGAGAAGGGCGTCGCGGTCGTCTCGGCCCCCGTGGACACCTGCCGCGCCATCCTTCTGCTGCACGCCGCCGGCATCGTCTGATGCGGCCGTGAGGATCCCGGTCGACCTCCACATCCATTCCGCGCTGTCCCCGTGCGCCGACGCGTCCATGACGCCGGGCGACATCGTCGGGATGGCCGCCCTGAAGGGTCTCGTCGCCATCGCCGTGACCGACCACCAGTCCTGCGGCAACCTCGCCGTCGTGGAGCGCTTCGCCCGCGAGGCCGGCATCGTGGCCGTGCCCGGCATGGAGCTCGAGACGTCCGAGGAAATCCACCTCGTATGCCTGTTCCCCGACCTCCCCGCCGCGCTGGTCTTCGAAGGGGAGGTGCGCGCCTCCATGCCCGACCGCCCCAACCGCGCCGACATCTTCGGACCCCAGGTGCTCTTCGACCTCGACAACGAGCCCTGCGCCGAGGAACCGCGTCTCCTGCTGCACGCCTCCGGCATCGGCATCGACGAGGCCTTCCGCCGGGTAGCGGAGCTGGGCGGCGTCGCCATCCCGGCCCACGTGGACCGCGAGGCCAACAGCCTGCTCGCGACGCTGGGCGCAGTGCCGCCGGACCTGCCGCTGCGCTGGGTCGAGATCTCCGCCCGCTGCGACGAGGCCGCGCTGCTCGAGCACCACCCGGCGCTGGCCGCCTTCGGGCGTCTCCGGTCCTCGGACGCGCACCGGCTCGGCGAGATCCTGGAACCGTGCATGTTGCTCGACGTCTCCGCTTCTCCTTCGGGCAAAACCGACATCTTCATGGTGCTCGAATCGTTGCGGCCGGAAAAGCGCAGGTGATATAATTTGCGTGACCTATCGCTCCATCTGCTCGATCTGCTGGGGAACTCCGTGAAGGCGCGCGCGACGCACATTTCGACGCGCATTTCCGCCGACCCGCGGGCGGACCTCCTGTCGGTCGGAATCGAAGACGACGGCTGCGGTATGGACAAGGCGCTCCTCGACGCCGTCTCGGATCCATTCACGACGACGCGCACGACGCGCTCCGTCGGTCTCGGGGTCCCGCTCTTCAAGGAAGCCGTCGAGTCGGCGGGCGGAACGTTCCGCATCGACTCCGAGCCCGGACGCGGAACCGCTCTGACGGGGACGTTCCGGATCGGCCACATCGACCGGCTCCCCCTCGGAGACCTGGGCGCCACGTTCTCGGTGCTGGTCCGCTCCGAACCCGGGATGGACTTCACGCTCGAGTTGTCCGCGGACGGCCGCGGATACCGGTTCTCGACCCGGGAGGTCCGCGACGCGCTCGACGGCGCGCCCCTCGACGAACCCGACGTGCTCGCCTGGATCGAGGAGAGCATCGCGGAAGGCCAGCGGGAGGTCTTCCACGGAATCCTGCCCGAGATCGGCACCGGAGAGCCCTAGGGGGCTGTCGGCGCCTAGGGGACTTCTCCGGAACGGCCGGAGAGAAGGATGGCGGAATTGGACCCAATCGGCGGCGGCCTCCCCCTTCTGGTCGATTCACTCAAGTTCTACAAGCTCCGCAGGGAGTGGGCGGTCCGCGTCCTCTTCCTCCTGTGTCTCTTGGTCAACCTCCCGCCCTTTCTCCTTCCACGCGGACGTGGTCTCACCGGTTTAGCCGACGCGACCCTCGACACCACGGCGTCCATTCTGGTCGCGGCACAGAAGCTCGTCGTCCAGTTCGACGGCGCCGATGCCCTCTGGCTCGCCGCCTCGCTGGTCGCCCCCGTCCTGTCCATGCTGATCGCCGTCTTCTACGCGACCCTGTACGTCGACGAACTCAAGGGCCTCGTGGGCAGCCGGCCGGTCCTGCGCACGCTGCGCAGACTGCCGCGCCTGGCATTGATGTACGTCCTGGTCGAGATCCTCGTCCTGGCCGGCGGCACGCTCTTCTTCCTGCCGAGCGTGATCCTGGTCTTCGCCATCGCCCTCGCCCCGCTGTACGTCACGGACGGCGGTCGCGGCGTCACGGAGGCCCTGCTGGAAAGCGCCAAGCGCACGAACCGCTACAAGATGCGCATCGCCTTCCTCGACCTCACCCTCGTCATGGGCATGAACCTGCCCGCGACGCTCGTCGCCCTACCCTTCATGGCGGGCGACACGACCGGAGCCGCCACCGGGGTCATCAGCGCCTTCTTCAGCGCGCTCTCCTGGCTGATGCTCGGAAGGCTCCATGGAAAGCTCTATCATCTGCTTGTCTGTCAAGTGGACGATGTGATACCATCAACGGAAAAACCTGCATGAACACAAGGAGGAACCGACATGTCCGACATCCGTGAAATCGCCCTGAAGGCACACGTCGACTGGAAGGGGAAGATCGAGGTCGTCTCCCGCACTCCGGTCACCAACAGGGCCGAGTTGTCCGTCGCCTATACGCCCGGTGTGGCCGAGCCATGCCTCGAGATCCAGAA
>CAXNDY010000082.1:0-5597 GCA_964201095.1 Saccharofermentanales bacterium | reverse complement strand
CTGGCTTCGGACGCAGGTGCCGTCGGTCTCGTCGCGCCGCGTCGTCGCGTCCAAGGGGGCGCACCCCGACCTGGCCCCGATGAACCGGAGCCGGCTCGACCGCGCCTCGATCTCGCGCGACATCGACGAGAGCCGAGCCGCCCTCGGGCTCGACCGGATCGGCCTGTACTGGCTTCACCGGGACGACCCGTCCCAGGACGCCGGCGACATCCATGACCTCATGGAGACGTTCGTGGCCGAAGGCCGGATCCGCTGGTACGGCGCCTCGAACTGGCGCGCCCACCGCATCGAGGCGGCGCAGCGCCGTGCGGAGCGGTCCGGCGCGACCGGCTTCGTCGCGGTGCAGAACCGCTGGAGTCTCGCCCGGGTGAGCCCGGACGCGCTGCCGTCCCCGACGCACGTCGCCATGGACGGCACGCTCCATTCTCTCCACCAGAGGACCGGAATCGCCGCCGTGCCCTACACCTCCCTGGCCTACGGCTACTTCAGCAAGCGCGCCGCGGCCGAGGCGACCGGCGGCGTCCTGTCCGCCGAGCTGGCCGAGCCCTTCGACGACCCGCTCAACGACCGGCGGTTCGCGGCGTTGAAGGCGCTTTCGGCGGAACGCGGCGTCCCGATCGCGCAGCTCGCGCTCGCGTTCCTCATGAACCAGCCGTTCGCGACGGCACCCATCGTCTCGTTCCCATCGGTCGAGAAGCTCGAGGACGGCCTCGCCGCGGGGGACCTGACCCTCACGGCGGACGAGATGGCCCGACTGGGCTGCGGTCCATCCTGGTGAGGGAGCGGGTGGGAATCAGCGCGGTGCTTCTGGCCTACAAGGAAGCGGAGAATCTCCGCGTGCTGCTGCCGCGCATCCGGGAGCAGGTCGAGCCGCTCGGGGAGCCCTACGAGATCGTCGTCGTCGACACGGCCCAGCCGCTGGACGACACGCCGGAGGTCTGCCGCGAGTTCGGCGCGCGGTACGTGAACCAGGAGTCGCCGGGGTTCGGCGGGGCCTTCCGGACCGGCATCCGCGCGGCGGAGATGGCCCGCTTCCTGATCCTCGACAGCGATGGCTCCCACGACCCCGCGCACATCCCGGAGATCTACCGGAAGTTCACGGAGGAGAAGTGCGACGTGGTCATCGGCTCCCGCTACGTCAGGGGGGGCAAGACCCTCGACGCGCCGCTCTCGGTGCTCATGTCGAAGACGCTCAACGCGACGTTCCGCGTATGCCTCGGCATCCGCGCCCACGACGTCTCCACGGATTTCCGCATGTACGATACGGCCCAGCTCAAGCAGGTCGAACTGTCGTGCGTGAACTACGACGTCCTCCAGGAGGTGCTGCTGAAATTGCGTCTGCGCAATCGCGGCCTGCGCATCGGCGAAGTCCCGATCGTCTTCCGCAAGCGGCTCTTCGGGGACTCGAAGCGGCGCCTGCTGCCGTTCATCGCCAGCTACGCCCGCAGCCTCTTCCGCCTGACCGCGGAGCGCTTCTTCGGCGGCCGTGCCCGACCCGGAGCGGAGATCCTCCGCAACATCTTCCTGTACGGCTTGTTCGGAGGGGTGGCCGCCGGCATCGACTACGGCGTCTTCACCCTGTCCACGGCGGTCGGCGGGGTGGCGCCCGAGGTCGCGAACGTGCTTGGCGGGCTGTGCGGCTTCACCTTCACGTTCCTTGCGAACACCTTCCTCAACTTCCGCAAGCCCGACCGGATCCTGCGCCGACTCGCGTCCTATGGAGGGATCTGCCTGATCGGGCTGGCCCTGTCCACCTCGGCCATCACGCTGCTCAAGGACGTGATGGACCTCTACGTCCTGAAGGCCGTCGTCCTCGTCGTCGTCTCCGCCCTGCAGTTCGTCCTCAACCGGACGTTCACCTACCGCTAGGTAAAGGAGGACCCATGAAGAAGGCACTGGTCATCGGGGCATCCGGGTTCGTCGGCGAGCACATGCTGGAATACCTGCGGTCGACGCACGACCACGACGTCCACGCGACGAAGGGGAAGGGCGAGGGCATGACGGCCGGCGGAGGCGTGGAGGTCTCCGACCTGGACCCGCTCGACGCGGGAGCCGTGACCGCCCTGCTCCGCAAGGTCCGGCCCGACCGGATCTTCCACCTGGCCTCCGAGAGCTCGGTGGTCGGGTCCTGGACCGACCCCGCCCAGTCCTACGATGCGAACGTCAAGGGGGCCATCCACCTCCTGGAAGGCGTGCGGGCGATGTCCTACCCGCCCCGGCTCCTTCTGGTCGGTTCCGGCGAGGAGTACGGCCGCGTCGGCGCCGAGGAAGGGCCGGTCGGCGAGGAGCACGCGGTGCGTCCGGCCAATCCCTACGCGGCGACCAAGGCCTGCCAGAACGCCATGGGACGGATCTACGCCGAGGCGTACCGGATGGACGTCCTCATGACCCGCACCTTCAATTACTTCGGTCCCGGCCAGGCGACGGTCTTCGCGGTATCCGACCTGTGCCGCCAGGTCGCGGAGGTCGAGAAGGGGCTGCACGCGCCCGTCCTTCGGGTCGGCAACCTCGATGTGCGGCGCGACTTCACCGACGTGCGGGACGTGGTCCGCGCCTACGCGATGCTCATGGAGAGCGGGCGGAGCGGCGAGACGTACAACGTGGGGGGTGGCCACGCCATCGCCATGAAGGAGATCCTCGACGTGATCCTGACCCAGACGACTTCCCGGATCCGGTTCGAGGTCGACCAGAAGAGGCTTCGCCCGGTCGACATGCCGCTCATCGAGGCCGATGTCCGCAAACTCGTCGCGACGACCGGTTGGAAGCCGCGCATCCCTCTGGAGCAGACTGTCCGGGACATGCTGGACGACTGGCGGAGGAGACTCGGCTAGACGGACTTCGAACGGCTGACGGCCACGCCTTCGTCGCGCCATGCGACGGACCGCCGTTCGAGCAGCGCCCGGAACGCCCCTGCGGACCAGCTGAAATGCATCGCGCCGAGGCAGACCGCCCCATAGGCGGTCCGCTTCAGGCGTTCGGCCGGCCTGCGCCCGGGTCCCCGGGACAGCAGGGCCGAAACGGCGAGCGCACAGACGGCGTAGAGCGGCGCCGGCGAAAGCAGGAGCCACCCCCACGGCGAACGGGCGGCGAAAAGGAGGGCGAGACCGGTTGCGGCGCATACGACCACGGCGGGCAGCAGCAGGACCGCCGGAAGGTGCGTCGGACGGAGGGCCTCCGGGTGGACGCGGGCGAGTCGCAGGCGGTAGAGCCCGAAGCGCGCGTACTGGCGGGAGAGCCCGGCGACGGAGTTGCGCGGGTAATAGGATACGCGGATCGCTGGGTCGACGACGATGCGCATTCCGGTGGACTTCCTGAGACGGATGGAGAGTTCCGCGTCCTCGGCGACGGCGAAGCGTCCGTCCCAACCGCCGATGGCGAGCAGGTCACAGCGCCGGAAGGCGCCGGGGAAGACCGTGTCGGCGTCCGTCCTCTTCGTCGCGTAGCGGAAGCGTGCGGCTCCGACGCCGAGCGGGGAGCCGAGGAGGTCCGCGATGACGCCGGAGGTGAAGTCGAAGCCCACGGCCCGGGCGGTACCGCCGCAGTCGACGACGTCGGGCTCCTCCTCGAGCAGCGATACGCAGCGTTCGATGTAGTCCTCCGCATAGTCCGCGTGGGCGTCCCAGCGCAGGACAAAGTCTCCGGTCGCGAGGCCGAGACCGAGGTTGAGGGCGTGGACCTGGAGACGCCGCGGGTTGTCGACGACGCGGGCGGCGCAGGCGAAGACGCGCTGCGCGAGGTACTCCCGGGTGCCGTCGGTGGAGCCGCCGTCGAGGAAGAGGACCTCGAGGCGGTCGGCGGGCCAGGTCTGCCGGTCGAGCGTGTCGCAGAGGGGCTCGATGAAGCGCCTCTCCTGATAGAGGGGCACGAGGAGCGTCACCGGGGGAGCGGTTCCGGAGGGTCGGTAGGGTGCCATCCTGTCCTTTCGCGAGGCTCGCCTCTTCGCCGGGAAGGGGTGAATTGTCGGCTTCGCCGCCTAGGGTTTATAATACATGAGTTGCAGACGACAGGGAATCAGGAGGACTCCATGACCGATCAGCCCTCGACCGACCGGCTCCAGCCGCCGGGTCGATTCTTCTCACCCGCGCGGTGGCAGGAGATCGCCGCCTTCGTCGCGATGATCGCCCTGATCCTATCCGCCGCCTTCTCGGTCTTCGTCTTCAAGTCCCAGAAGCCCTATCGGCGGACCTTCCTCGTGGACCTGCTCCTCGAGTCCGGCACCATCGCGATCGCCATCGCCCTGACCTTCCGGAAACTGACGATGACCCGCGCCGGCTGGTTCGCCGTCGCCGGCTCCGTCCTCCTGACGCTCGACGCCGGGGCCATCTACGCCTTCAAGGCCTACACGGGCCACGTCCAGAGTTCGCCTCTGGCGGTGGTCCGCGTCATCGTCCCCGCCATCGCGGTCTTCCTCGCGATCGACACCGGCGTCTTTCCGCGACGGGGACTCGTCAAGGCCATGATCGTCGCCTTCACCGGGTTCTTCGCCGCACAGACGTTCCGCTGGATCGATCTGGGAGCGGATGCGATCCGGGTCACGATCTTCGGCTCCTCCATCAACTATTTCCTCGCCTGCGGGACCCTCCTCCTCTTCGCCTCCCTCTATGCCCTGCTCCACGACGCCTACGCGTGGGGTTGGCGAGCGCTCGCCTTCGTCAACGTCTCGCTCTTCACCTTCCACGTCATCGTCTCTGGCTCGCGGACGTCCTTCGGTGTCGCCTGCGCGATCTCGCTGTTCTTCGGGCTGGTTCTGCTGACCAGTCGACGGAAGAAGCTTCTTCTCGCCCTGTTCCTCTTCGTCTTCCTCGGCGGCGGCGCCGCCGCCGTCTGCTACCACTTCGACGCATCGGGGAGCGTCGATACCATCAACCGCCTGCTGAGCCTGTTCCACGCCGTGCCGACCCCGGATACCGTCTCGGGCAGCGACTTCGTCCGCTGGGACCTCTGGGATTCCGCCATCCGGGCGATTCTCCGCCCCGACGGGCTCCTCGGCGGGGGGACCTTCAATTTCCCGATCGGCGGCGGCAGGACGGCGCCGGCCCACAACTTCATCCTGGAGATCCTCGTCTCCATGGGACTTCCCGGACTGATCCTCTTCCTTGCGACCACGGGGGCCATCGTCGTGTATTCCGTGCGCAACACGGCGGGCTGGCGCAACGTCGTCGCGGTCTTCCTTCCCGTCCTGATCTTCTTCGGCTTCGGTTTCTTCCACCCCTTCGTGTCGACCGGAGTGCTCGCGAACGTCCTTTTCTGGACCTGGCTGGGCTTCGGGCTGAAGGAGAACTCCTGGAAATGGACGCGGAAATGAGCCAGGGAGCGCTCGTCCAGACGCCGTACCACCTTCTGCAGGCCATGGCCGACCGCTTGCGGAACGAAGCGGCCTCCTATGCGGTCTTCGTCGTGAAGGCGAGGAACGCGGACGGTGCGCTGGCGGGCCGCCTCGCCGCCGCGGCCCGGAGCTGCGGCCTCTTCGACCGGGTCGAGGTCGTCGGTCCCTTCCGGACGGACGCCCCCGCGGACCTCTTCGCCGCGGCGACCGGCCGCCTCCGCGCCCGGGCGCGCGCCCGCCTCCGCGCCGCGATCCCCGATATCTCCTCCTT
>CAXNDY010000081.1:0-5625 GCA_964201095.1 Saccharofermentanales bacterium | reverse complement strand
ATCGTCTTCTTGAGCGCCTATCCGGAAAAGGAGAACCTGAAGCAGGCGATTGATCTGCATGTGGTCAAGTTCCTAGAGAAGCCGATCAAGCGTCAGGAGGTCATGGACGTCGTGGAAGCTCTCGCCTCGCAGATCCGCGAGGAGCGGCGCGTCCTCGAGGCGCGGCGCCGGCTGAACGACGAGAGCGTCCGCATGGCCCGCCGAAAACTGGCCGCGGACCTCCAGGACGACGTGCCGGAGGAGATTCTGCAGGCCCGGCTGGACCTATCCGACATCGACCCGTTCGCCTACCGTTTCTTCACGTGTCTGGTCTTCCGGTTCGGTCGCGCGGAGGGAGAAGACACACTCCAACCGTCGACCGAAAAGGAGCGCTTCTGCCTCTCCCTGGTGCACGAACTGGAGTATCTGGGGCTCGGCATCGCCTGCCCGTTGGACGGAAACGGGGCCGTCCTCCATCTGTTCAGCCAGGAGGACGTCCGCGGCTTGACCGCCGACGATTGGCTGGAAAAGGCGTCGCTCGCCATCCGAGACGTCTTCGGCAGGGATCTCCCGGTCTTCGTCGGCGTCGGTACGACGGAGGAGGACGTCTTCCGCCTTCCCCACTCGTACCGTGGAGCGCTCGAGGCTTCCAGGGAGCTGTTCCACTTTGGGTACGGCCGCGCGTCGTTTCCAGGTTCCCGCACCGTCTCGTCCGCCACCCTTCCGGGAGCGCGTCCCGGCACGGGTCTGCAGGATGCCATCCGCAAGGGCTTGCACGATTTCGACCGGGTTGGAGTCGAAGCGGCGCTGGATGGATATTTCCGGCAGGCAGCCCTCGAGCGGACCGAAGCCGTTGCCGTCCGTCGGACGACGGCATCCCTTCTGGACGCGGTTGAGCGCTTCTCCGCCGGCATCCTCCAGGACGGGATGTCGGACGAGGAGGCGAAGATGGCCCGCGTGCGCGACTCCGAGACGCTGGAAGAGCTCCATGCGCTTTGCGTCGACGAGGTCAGGCGGATCTTCGAATGCATCGAAGCGAACAAGGATTCCGGCTATATCGTGACCCGGATCCGGGATTACATCGATGCGAACTACGCAGACCACGACCTTTCGATCGATACGATCGCCCGCCGGGTTTTCATGTCCGGTCCCTATCTCTGCCACATCTTCAAGAAACGCACGGGCGTCACGATCAACGCCCACATCACGACGGTTCGCATCGAGCGGGCCAAGGAACTGCTGAAGAACCAGATGTTCACCGTAGCAACCGTCGCCGGGATGGTCGGCTACTCCAGCCACGACTACTTCACGAAGCTGTTCCGACGGCACGTCGGCCTGACGCCGTCCGAATTCCGGAACTGCTGCGTTCCCGGCGATGGGGGTCAACGCTCGCGTACGATCTCTCCGTAGAGGTCCGGACGCCGCTCTTCCTCGAACAGAGACCGGGGGTCTCCGCTCGCGTCCCCGACCGACAGCCAGGGAACGTGGTTCCTGCGTGCCAGATCGATCTCCGCCAGGGCGATTCCCGGCTCGTTTCCGGACACCCTCGCGAGGAGTCGCCCGCGCCCGTCGAGGATCCGGCTCGACCCTGGTCCGGCGACGCCGGATACCACGACCGGCAACCCGGTATCGATCGCACGCGCCTTCAGCTGCTCAGGGCTGTCCCCCGCCGTGCTCACGCAGAGGATTTCGGCCCCGCCGAGGTGTAGCAGCCGCGCGGATTCGGGGAAGTACTGGTCCCAGCAGATGAGGAGCCCGACCCGACCGAAGCGCGTCTCGAAGACCGGGAAACCGTCACCGGGTGCGAATCCCTCCTCGACCTCGTCCATGGGGAGGTGGACCTTCCGGTAGCGGCCGAGGATGCCGCGGTCCGGCGAGATCAATGCCGACGTGTTGTGGTGTGTTCCGCAATCATCCTCATGGTAGGAGAATACAATGTGCAGGTCGTGGCGTTGGGCGCGCTCGAGCAGCACGCGCATCACCGGGTGGTCGTCCTTGAGGAAGCCTGCCGTTCCGACCCCCGGCACCCTGCGGTCGTATGCGGTCTCCGGTAGTACGAGCAGGTCCGGCCGCGGAGTCGACGAACCGGCGGCATCGATCGTGCGCAGGAGATCGGCGAGATTGCCTTCGAGCGTCTTGGTGTCCGAGTCCACGAAGGGGATCCACGCCGTTGCGACGACCACCTTCCGTGGTTCCACAGGTCCCGCCCTGCGGACGTCGGGCGTCTCGAACAGGACGTCCAGTGGGCCGAATCCCCACGCCCCGAGTTCCAGCGATAGCGTGTGCGCAGCAACGGGGACCGCGATCTCCAACTTTAGGATACCGCCTTCTCCGAGCCGCCGGCGGACGAAATAGTCCCTTGTCATCATCGAGCCGTCCTTCCGCCGCCAGGTCGCGATGGCGAAGACGCGGCCCCGCGTCGGGAGCTTCCCCTGCCAAGGCACCGAGATGCGGTAAAGGCCTTTCGGTCCGTTCAGGCGATACGTTCCGATCCAGCGGCCCATCGAATAGCCCGGGCGATCCGAACGGAGTCCCAGCGTTCCGTCGTCCGCGAAGCACGGGGCGATCTGCGGATAGGGGGTGACCGGCTTCCACTCCTGCGCGGTGTGCGACAAGGATGCAGGTTTCCTCATGACGGCTTCCCCCCACCCGCGCCGGCGAACCGGAGGACGCCGAGCAGTCGCGACTCCAGTGGAATCGTCTTCGTGCGCACGTACTCTTCGGCTCCCGCGTAGCTCATCGTCCGTTCATGCAGGGCGACGAGACGCCGCTCGCAGGCCTCTAGCCGGTCCAGCATCGCGCGGCACTCGCTCGCTGTCCGGCGGAAGAGGGCGCAACGCCAGGGGTCCTTCTCGTGCAGATAGGCGGCCAACGGCTCCCACAGGAACAGCTGGTGCTCGATGCCACGCTTCAGTCGCAGGAAGTCCGCGGCAGCCTGAAGAACTTCCAGGACGTCGGCGTTGTGCGCCGGTCGGCACAGCGCCAGTTGGTCGACCGCGGCGTGAAGGAAGGCGGCCTTGCGCGTCTTCCTTCCCTGCTCGAGGAAGCCGAGCGCGCGAGGGACCCGTTCGGACTCGCAGCCCATGAAGAAGCGCGCCGCTACATCGTTTGAGACGTCGTCCGGCTGCTGGTCCGGGTTCCATAGCACCGTGCCGGCGCATGCGAATCCGAAAAGCGAGGCTTCGAGCGCTTCGGTCGACGGTTCGGTGTCGTTGAAGCGCGACCAGGCCGTCGCTATTACGCCGGACATGCCCCGTTCGGCAGCGACGCGCGCGAAGACGGAGACATTGCGCAACCGCTCCGTATGTTCGGGCAGCACCGAATCGTAGGACAGCCAATCCGGCCCGCCACCCTTGATGCAGGCGGCGCCCACGACCTCGAACCCGAGTTCCCGATAGCGGGTCGCCCACGGGAACGCATCCCCGCGCAGGTCCTCGCCCGGCTTCCGGAGTGCATGGAGTCGGAGCCGATCGTCTTCCGGCAGGTCCTCCAGCCAGGCGCCGTAGTCGGCGATCTCGCCCGGGTCTCGGTCGACCCAGGCCTTCGAGGCGTATACGCGCTCCCCCCAGCGGATGCCGGCATTGCGGGGACTCGTGGTGTCGTACTCCCATAGGTTCAGGGCGACCCGGTCGGCCAGCCCGGCGATGCGGTCGAACGCATCCAGCTTGTACAGCATGTCGTCCCACATCAGGGTCCTGAAGCCGCTCGCATGCACGAAATCGACCACCTGCTCGAGGTAGCCGGCCAGCAGGTCCCGCATGCCATGCGCCTCGACGGCGGCCCTGCAGGCGTCGCAGTGGCCGAGATGACGCGCCTCGTCCCCGCCGACATGGAAGTACGTCGACCGGCGGTGCCGGTCCATGACTTCCCGCGACAACTCCTCGAAGAGCGCGCGCCCTTCGCCGAGCGGGCAGTACATGTCCCGCTGGTCGCCCTCCGCGAAGCGCTCGTAACCGTCCTTTCGAAGAACGTATTCGACGTGACCGAGGCACTGGACAAGTGGGATGACCTGGATACCGCATTCGTCGGCGACTTCGAGGATCCGGTCCAGCTCGTCGCCGGTCAACGCGTCGTCCGAGACCAGCTCCGGGTGGTTTCGGTACGGAAACTTGTCCGCATACTCCATGAGGATCGCGTTGACCCGGTAGTTGCCGAGTTCGCGCACGACACGTTCCAGGAATGCAGCGGTGGGCATCGCGCCTTTCAGGTCGAGGTGGATTCCGCGCAGGCCGAGCCCGGGGTAATCCGACACCGTTGCGCAGGCGAAACCCGTTTCCTGGCGCAACTGTCGGAGCGCCGACAGGCCGTGCCGCAGTCCTGGGACATCCCGTGCGACGACGACCACCGCCGAAGTGCCGACCTCAAGCGCGAATCCCTCCGCCTGCGCCGGGGGGTGATGGCGGACTTCGGACGCTTCGGTCCCGATGGCGACCACCAGCGGTCCGGTTCCGGTTCCGACCAGCGGCAGGCCCAGCTCGTCGGCGAGCGTGCGGGCAGCGTGTACCGCCGCGTCGGACGCGAATACCTTCATGTCGTCGTGCGGCACGAAGAGGCCGTCCTGAGGGGTGAAGACCCGCGGCCGGGGGACGATGCCGTTCGACATGCTGCACTCCTTCTTCTCCGGGTCTCTTCCCGGTGCGTAGACTACCCTAGCGGGTCATCGTCCGCGCGTACTCGCGTCCGATCTCGTTCTCCAGCTTCCCTCCCCCGAGGAAGCACGCGGCGTCCTCGATGAGCGCCCGTGCGATGCGGGACCTACGGTCCACGGTCGGTCCCGCCATGTGCGGCATCGCCAGTGCGTTCGGCAGGCCCAGCAGCCGGCACCCCGTTGGCGGCGGTTCTTCGTCGAACACGTCGAGGACGGCCCTGAGCCGCCCCGTCGACAGTTCGTCCGCCAGTGCCTCATTGTCGACGACCTGGCTTCGCGCAGTGTTGACCAGCAGCGTGCCGTCCTTCAGGAGACCCAGCCGCCGGCGGTCCATGATGCCAAGGGTGTCGGGAGTCCGGGGCAGGTGCAACGAGACAATCGGGCAGGTCGCGCACAGCTCATCGAGCGTGTCGACCCGTACGGCACCGTACCTCTGCAGCACGCCGTCTCCGACGAACGGATCATGGACGCGCAGGTCGACGCGGAACAGCGCCAGCAGACGCGCGAGTTCCCGCGCGACCGCGCCGAATCCGACCAACCCGACGCGCTGGTCGAGAAGTCCCTGGTTGTGGAAGGTCCGCGGCCAGTCGCCGGACTGGACCGCGCCGCTGAACCCCACGATGTCGCGCAGGGCGCAGAGCAGATAGGCGAGGACTCCCTCGGCGACGGATTCTGCGTACATGCGGTTGCCGCTCGAGACCCGGACCCCTCTGTCGTAGACTTCGTCGCCCAGAAGAGGGGCAACGCTGCCGCCCGTATGGACGACGAGCTTCAGGTCGGCGGCACCCTTGAGGACGTCGTCCGACATCCACGGCGTCCCCCAACCGGTGATGCACACCGTGCACCCGCGCAGGGCTTCGCGGAACTCCTCAGGTGTGAACTGGCGGTCCAGTGGATTCCACGTGACGGTGCCGAGCGACTCGATCGCCATCGCGACATCGGGCGTCACGAACGTGTCCCGGATGAACCCGTGCGGTAGCGTGACCAGAACATTCATC
>CAXNDY010000080.1:0-5629 GCA_964201095.1 Saccharofermentanales bacterium | reverse complement strand
TGCGGCGTCACGCCCAGGCGCTCGCCGATCCGGACCGCCGCCGCCATGCCCACCGCGACGGACTCCCCGTGCGAAAGTGCGAAGCCGGAGACCTTCTCGACGGCGTGGCCGACGGTGTGGCCGAAGTTGAGCATCATCCGCTCGCCGGTGTCCTTCTCGTCCCGCGAGACGACGCCCGTCTTGATGAGCACGCAGCGCTCCACGAGCCAATCCAGGTCGAGGAATCCGGTCTCCACCGCCTGGAAGAGGTCTTCGTCCGCGATGCAGCCGTACTTCACGACCTCGGCCATGCCCTCGGCCATGCGGGCGCGGGGCAGCGTCCCGAGCAGCGCCGTGTCCATCACGACGGCGGAGGGCTGGTGGAACGCCCCGACGAGGTTCTTGCCGAAGGGGAGGTCGATGCCCGTCTTGCCGCCGATCGAGGAGTCGACCTGCGCAAGGAGAGTCGTCGGCACCTGGAGAACGGGGACGCCCCGCATCCAGGTCGCGGCCGCGAAGCCGGCGAGGTCGCCCACGACGCCGCCGCCCAGGGCCACGACGAGGTCGGAGCGGGTGAGACCCGCCTCATGGAAGCGAGCATATAGTTCGGTCAGTCTCTCCGGACTCTTGCTCGCCTCACCCGCCGGAACCGCGAAGGCGGCCGTGCGGAAGCCCGCGGCAGCAAGCGAGCGGGTCGCCCGCGCGAGGTAGAGCGCCCCGACCGTCTCGTCGGTCACGACGAACGCAAGACGCCCGCGCGCCACGGACGCCGCCGTATCTCCCAACCCATCGAGCAGGCCCTTCCCGATCCGAACCGGATATTCCCCACCCTTGTAACGCGCGATTCTCTCCGGCATGTCTTCCTCCTCTTATTCTGTGCGGTTCACGATGCGGGTCATCACAGGGAGCGGCCCACGGCCTCGGCGACCGGGCGAAGGTGCGCCATCAGTTCGTCGAAGGCCTCCGGCGTCAGCGACTGCTGTCCGTCCGAGAGCGCGTGCTTCGGGTCGTTGTGCACCTCGATGATCAGCCCGTCCGCGCCCACGGCGATCGCGGCCTTCGACAGGGGCTCCACCATCCAGGCGAGTCCGGCGGCGTGGCTCGGATCGACGAAGACCGGCAGGTGAGACAGCCGCTTCAGCATCGGCACCGCGCTGAGGTCGAGCGTGTTGCGCATGGACGTCTCGAAGGTGCGGATGCCGCGCTCGCACAGGATGATGCGGTCGTTTCCGCCGCTCATGATGTACTCGGCCGACATCAGCAGTTCCTCGATCGTGTTCGAGAATCCGCGCTTCAGCAGCACCGGCTTCCGCATGCGTCCGAGTTCCTTGAGCAGCTCGAAGTTCTGCATGCTGCGGGCGCCGACCTGGATCACGTCCACGTGCTCCATGAACAGTTCGAGGTGCGCAGGGTTCGTGATCTCGGAGATGATGGCCAATCCCGTGGCCTCCCGGGCGCGGCGCAGGTACAGCAGGCCCTCGGCCTTGAGTCCCTGGAACGCGTAGGGCGAGGTCCTCGGCTTGAACGCGCCGCCGCGCAGGAATCCGGCGCCGGCCGTCTTCACGCGCGCCGCGATGCCGAGCATCTGCTCCTCGGACTCGACGGAGCAGGGGCCGGCGGCCACGAATACCTTCTTCCCGCCGATCTCGGCGTCGCCGATGCGGAACACCGTGTCGTCGGGGTGGAACTTGCGGTTCGCCCTCTTGTACGGCTCCGACACCTTCATGACCTTGTCGACGGAGTCGTCGAGGGCCACGGTCTGGACGTCGATGGCGGAGGTGTCTCCCACGAGCCCGATGACGATCGTGTCGCTGCCGAAGATCGGGTTGGCGGTCACGCCGAACCCGGTCTGCAGCCAGCCGCAAAGCTCCTTGACCTTCTCGCGGGTCGTTCCCTGCTTGAGTACGATGATCATGTCGTTCCTCCTTGATCGGATCGGTCCGGTCGATCGGGGAGATCCTCGAGCCCCAGGGCCACCTGGACGGACAACGCCACCTGCTTCGCCGGCCTTCCGGCCATGACGACCGCGTCGGCGGCCGCGAGGTAGGCGGGTCTTCGTTTCTGCATCAGTTCACGCGCGCGCTCCTCGGCGCCGGGTCCGGAAAGGAGCGGTCGGCCGTCGCCGTTTCCGACCCTCTTCAGAATGGCATGGATTGACGCATCGAGCAAGACCACCACGCCACGGCCTTCGTGCACCCGCCTCACGGATTCCGGCGTCAGGAGGGCGCCGCCGCCGGTCGCGACGATGCGGAGCTTCGTCGGCGCATCGAGCGTGCGCAGCGCCTCCTGCTCGAGACGTCGGAATTCCGGTTCACCAAGGTTTGCGAAGAGCTCCGGCACGGTCTGTCCCGTCCGCTCCTCGACGAGGGTGTCCAGGTCGGTGAAATCGGCGTCGAGAGCCCGGGCGAGGACCTTGCCGACCGTCGACTTGCCCGAGCCCATGAATCCGGTGAGGACGAGATTGAACGGACTCCGGACGAGCAGCGCCGTCCGCAGCCGGCGGTCGAGCTCGCGTCTCCCCTCCCCGCTCCCGGGCAGGGGGTCCGGCAGGTCGGGGTTCCACAGGCGGAACGAGACGGCGGCCTGCTCGACGAGCATGCCGAGGCCACCCGCGGCGGGGAGGCCGCGTCGGCGGGCGGCGAGGACGAGTCGGGTCGAGAGCGGGTTGTAGATGGTGTCGAAGACCGCGTCCACGCCGTCGAGCACGCCCACGGGCACGGGAAGCCCGGCCGTGTCGGGCCACATGCCGACCGGCGTGGCCTGGAGAAGCAAGGGGAATCGCACGCCCGACGCGACGATGCCGGGCAGTTCGTCGAGCCCGACGCCGCGGGAGCGGACGGACGACCGGCCTCCGAGCGCCCGCTCGACGTCGGCGCACAGGTCGGCCGCCTTCGCCTGCGACCGGGCGGCGACCCACACCTCGTCGCCCGCGAGCGCGGCTTCCATGGCGAGCATGCGGGCGACCCCGCCGGCGCCGACGACGAGCGCGCGGCCGCGGCCGAGCGCCAGACCCGCGGCCGCGAGGGCGGCGCGAAAGCCCGGGCCGTCGCTGTTGTAGCCTTCGAGACGGCCGTCCGCGCCGCAGCGGACGGTGTTGACCGCTCCATACCGGGCGGCGGCTTCGTCGACGGCGTCGAGATACGGCATCACGGCCTTCTTGTGGGGGATCGTGCAGTTGAAGCCGTCCAGCTCCGCGCGAAGCCGCTCGACGGCCTCGCCCAGCCGCTCCGGCGGCGTGTCGAAGAGCTCGTAGGTCCCCTCCACCCCCAGCTGGTCGAGGAAGAACCCGTGGAGGGCGGGCGACAGGCTGTGGCCGAGGGGGTGTCCCAGCAGGCCGAAGCGCCGTGCCCGGGAGCCGCCGCTCCGGTCAGACGCACTCATGCCCGGACCCCTGCAGCACGCGGCGCGCGGCCTCGAGCTGCGTCTCGTCGAGCTGGACATGGAGACATCCGCCCTCGTAGCCGCGGCTGTTGACGATGCCGAGGTTGCGGATGCCGATGCCGTGGTCGCCGAGCAATGTCGCGATGCGGGCGAGCGCTCCCGTGCGGTCGTCGAGCTGGACCACCAGCGTCGCCGACGTCTCCAGTGCCCCGCGCCCGCCCATGACGAGCGAGTCGCGGAAGGCGCGGCCCTCCTCGAACAGGACGGCCAGACCGCCGCGGTCGACCGGGTCGGCCGAGTCGGGCCGTTCGGACTCGCCGAGCCGGTCGCGGAATTCGGAAAGCACCGCGATGTAGGCGTCCAGGGCGGGGCGCAGCGTCTGCGCACCGTCGGCCGCGATGCCCGCCCAGAGGTCCGGATTCGCCGACGCGATGCGGGTGATGTCCCGGAACCCGCCCGCGGCCAATTGCCGGAGCCGGTCGGCATCCCCGTGCGCCGCGCCCTCGCGGGACGCGACCGCGGCGAGCGCCGAGGCGGCGACATGGGGAAGGTGGCTGACGAGGCCGACGAGACGGTCGTGCTCCTCGGCTGCAAGGAAGACCGGAAGCGCACCGATGGCCGAGACGAGTGCGGCGAGTGCACGCGCATCGGCATCGGCCGCCGCGCCGGCACCCTCGGGGACGCAGAGGACGTAGATCGCGTTCTCGTAGAGATTCGGGCGCGAGAAGGCGTAGCCCACGCGCTCGGAGCCGGCCATGGGGTGGCCGCCGATGAACCGGATGCCCGAAGCGCCGGGCAGGCTGGCCGTCCCGCGCATCACGACGGTCTTGCAGCTGCCGACGTCGGTCACGATGCCGCGGCAGTGCCGGGCGACGCGGGCGACGTGTCGCGCGGTGACGTCGACCGGGGTGCAGACGAACACGAAGCCGCAATCGGCGAAGACCTCGAAGGTGTCGCAGCCGTCCGATCCATCGTCGCTGCCGAAGAGCCGTCCCTCGTCCAGGACGCCCTCCGTCTCGCCGCGGGCGAGGGTGTCCGGCCTGCGGTCGACGCCGCAGATCCAGGCGTCGGGAAACGCCCGTCGGAAGGCCTTCGCCAGCGACCCGCCGATCAGTCCGAGGCCGACGATCCCGATGCGCGGCCTATCCCCCATGGCGGTAGCTCCTGCCGAAGATCGGGGCCATCACGGACACGTCGCGGCACAGCGCGTCGAACTCCTCCGGCGTGATCTGCTGCGCGGCGTCGGACAGCGCCTTCTTGGGCTCCGGGTGGACCTCGACGATCAGCCCGTCCGCCCCCGCCGCGATGGACGCCTTCGACAGCGGCGCGACGTAGACGGCCTTGCCGGCGGCGTGGCTCGGGTCGACGAAGACCGGCAGGTGGGTCTTGGACTTGAGGACGGGGACCGCGGCGATGTCGAGGGTGCTGCGCGTCGCGGTCTCGAAGGTGCGGATGCCGCGCTCGCACAGGACGACCTTGTAGTTTCCCTCGCTCATGACGTACTCGGCCGAGCCCAGCCATTCCTCGATCGTCTCGGCGATGCCGCGCTTCAGCAGCACGGGAATGCCGGAACGGCCCACTTCGCGGAGCAGGCGGAAGTTCTGCGCGTTGCGCGCGCCGATCTGGATCATGTCGACGAACGGAGCGGCCGTCTCGATGTCGTTCTCGCTGGTGATCTCGCTGATCACGAGCAGGCCGTATTCCTTCGCGGCCTGGCGCATCAGGCGAAGCCCCTCGAGTTCAAGACCCTGGAACGCGTAGGGCGACGTGCGCGGCTTGTAGGCGCCGCCGCGGAGGAACTTCGCGCCCGAGGCCTTCACGGCCTTCGCCGAGGCCATGATCTGGGATTCACTCTCGACGGCGCACGGGCCGGCCATCATGACGAGTTCCTTCCCGCCGATGCGGCATCCGGGGAAGTCGAGGACCGTGCCCTCCGGACGGAAACTGCGGCTCGCGAGCTTGTAGGACTCCATGATCGGGACGATCTTCTCGACGCCGGGCAACGCCTCGAGCGGCGAGTCGACCAGCAGGGTCTTGTCCCCCACGACGCCGATGATCGTGGTCTGGGTCCCCTCCGAAAGATGGGCCTTCAGCCCCTTCGACTCCAGGGTCTCGATGATCTCCCGGACCTCGACCGCCGTCACGCCCTGTCTGCATACGATGACCATGATTGGTTCCTCCTCCCGGCTCTTCCACCATTCTACTCCTGCCGGCGTCCGACAAAGGACGTGCGGCGTTTCCCAAGGGGGGAGAAAAAGCGCACGCCCGT
>CAXNDY010000079.1:0-5660 GCA_964201095.1 Saccharofermentanales bacterium | reverse complement strand
GGACGGCCGGATCGCCTCCCAACGCGACTACTACGACCTCTGGGGGGATATCTTCGACGGAATCCCCTATTTCCGCAAGACCTATCGGCGCTTCATGCACAGATACTTCGGATGAAAGGAATCACCACATGGCAGGGAAACTCCCGGATGAACTGATGTTCCTCGTGAACGCCCGCGCAACGCAGAAGCGCACCGACGCGACCGCGGCCGGAAAAGTGTGCGTCGTGACCGGCGCGACGTCGGGTGTCGGTCTGCAGGCGGCCCGACGCCTGGCGCAGGGTGGGGCCTCCCTTGTCCTTCTCTGCCGGAATGCTGAAAAGGGAAGCGCCGTCGGAAGGTCGATCGAGGAGGAGTTCCACGTGCCCGTCGACGTCGTGGTGGCGGATTTCACGCGTCTCGATACGGTCCGCAGCGCGGCCGCGGAGATTCTGGACAGGCATCCTCGACTCGACGTGCTGGTCAACAACGCCGGTATGCATTCCACGAAACGCACCTTCACGCCGGAAGGATACGAGACGGTCCTCTGCGTGAACCACCTCGCGCCGTTCCTGCTGACCCGCCTTCTGCTTCCCCGCCTCATGGAGAGCGGGTCGGCGCGGATCGTCGACGTCAGTTCCGAAGGGCACCGGTTCTGCGCCTTCGATCCGGACGACCTGGGCTGGAAGAAGCGTCACTACACCGGTCTGAGAAGCTATGGGGCCTCCAAGACGGCACAGCTTCTGACGGTGTGGGAGTTCGCCGACCGACTCCTGGGAACCGGAACGACGATCGTCGCCGCACATCCGGGAGACGTCCGGACGAACATCGGCGGAAACAACGGGTGGCTCTACCGCGGATTCTCGAAACTGGTCACCGACCGTTTCCTCAAGGACGCATCGCGGTCGGGAGAAGCCATCTACTATCTGTCGGTCGCTCCGGAGATGCAGGGTATCAGTGGGCTCTTCTACCATCTGACGATCGAAGAGGTCCCCATGAAGCATGCCATGGACCGGTCGCTTTCGAAGCGCGTCTGGGAGCAGAGTTCACGCCTGACGGCACTTCCTGTCGACTAGACGTCGCTGCTACGAACGCTTCAGCTCCTTCAAGACCTGATCGGACGCGAGTTTTCCGGTCAGGATGGAGATGGGGAGGCCGGAAGGGCTGAAAGTCCATTGTCCGGCTTGGAGCACGTCCGGAACGGGGGTTCGCCAGGAGCGGGCGACTTTCCTCATGCTGCTCACCGCAGGGACGAAGGAATTCGTGAAGGACCAGCCCGTGATGGCTCCATCGGAATTCCCCGTCCTCGCTTCGAGCGTCAGGGGAGTGGAGATGAAACGGTCTACCACGCAGGACGTGAGTCCTGGATAGACGGAAGACTCGAGGATGGCAAGGATGCCTTCCGCGCAGAACTCCTTGAATTCATCGTACCACCCCTCGTCGGAGATGCGCCGGACCAGGGAATGGTCGAACAGCGTGCTGACGATCAGTCCGGTCTTTCCGGCCGGGGCGAGGGTCTCGTCTCGAAGGACCGGGATGGAGATCTCATAGGTCGTGAGTTCCAGATATCTCCCGATCCAGTCGAGCAACTCCGCCTTGCCCTCCGGTGCCGTTCCAATCGAGCCGAGACCGACTTTTCGTGGCGTGTAGAAGAAGTGGGGGCTCGATATCTTCCCGAAGGACCCACTGTCGCGATCCACTGCCGCGTAGAGCGTGAGGATGGAGTCCCCGCCCGTCTTGTCGGCGACTTCTTCGCGTCGGGCGAGAACCGCCTTCCGGTCCCGACGGGACGGGAGGGTGTCGATGTCGAGGATGGAATAGAAGTAGCGGAGATCGGCGGCCCAGATCAGTTTCCGATAATCGAACAGAACACCACCGGTATCGGTCACGCGGTGCGCCTGCGGGTCGACGGCGACGACCCTGGTTCCCGTGCGGATCTCTCCTCCATGGGCACGGATGAAGTCCACGAGGGCGTCCACCAGACGGCCGGTCCCACCCTTGGGATAGCGATAGTCGAGATACAGGCTGAAGTAGCTCAGAGCGAAGAATGCGGGCGTCTTCTGAAAGAAATGCTGGGCGATCATGTCCACGAGAACCGGGTCGGATGTGAAGCGACGAAGATATTCCTCGATGGGGGTATTCAGGCGGCCGATCTTCCCGATGGTGGCCATGTACTGGAACATCCAAGGGAGGAGAGTGTTCCTGATGTACTCGGGTTCTTTCTTCAGATCCATGAACAGCGGGTTGTCGATACCGTAGAGGACGTCCATGTAGACCATGATCCGCGAGATCTCATCCGCAATCGCCGCGATGTCGGCCGTCCTCTCCGGGAAGCGGTGCTCCAGCAGCAATCGGTAGTCATGAAGGCTATCCCGGTCGACCAGTCGGAGGATCTCGTCCTCGATGCCGACCGTGACCGGATTCGGGACGAATTCGACATCGAGTCCCAGCTGACGCAGCATGGGGTCCACGATGCCGGAATTCTCGATGGCCCGGATGCCGCCGTCGAAACGGAAACCCTTGAAGTCGAAGGAATTGACGAGTCCACCGGGCGCATCCTCCTTCTCGAGGAGTAGAACCGAGCGGCCGGCCTTGGCGAGATAGGCGGCGGACGTGAGACCTGCGATTCCGCCTCCGACGATGACGACATCGTGCTTCATGGGAGAGCACCTCCATTGCATGCATGGTATCACGGGAAGGAAGGGGAGGGTGTTCGGAATGATACGAAAACGAGTCAGATTGACTGGAACAACCCTTGAAAGAAGGCGATGCAACGTCCGACGTTGTCGATCGTGATGTTTTCGTTGGTTCCGTGGATCCTGCCGAGTTCGTCGTTGTGGATCCGATAGGGCGTGAACCGATAGATATCTCCGCAGACGGGTTCGTACTTGCGCGCATCCGTTCCGGCCAAGACCAGATAAGGAGTGGCGATGGCGTCCGGGAAGAGGGTCCGCACCTGGCGCGAGATCATAGCGAATCCGGCACTGTCGGAAGGGGAGATGCGCGAGGGGTTCTCCAGAAGGAGGGGGGTGATTTCGACCGGGAATCCCTTGAGGACCTTTCGGAGGCATGCCAACAGGGTGTCGGTCGTTTCACCGGGCAGGATGCGGAAATTCGCGACGGCTTCGGACTTCTGGGGCATGAGGTTGGGCGCGGGACTTCCCTGGGCCATGGTGACCGCCGTCGTCGTGCGCAGCATGGCGCCGCCCACCCGCGATTTCGAGAAGACCGCCAGGAAAAGCGGCTTCAGAAGCCAGAGGTTGGCCAGAACCAGACGGTTGACGAGTCCCATCTCCGGACCGATCTTCATCAGGAAATCGCGGACCGGAGGAATGAGGCGAGGTTTCATGGGGTGGGCCTCGAGGTGGCAGAGGGCCTGGGAGAGGAGGCCCAGGGACGAGTGGCGGGAAGGCATCGAGGAGTGTCCTCCGTCGCTCGCCACGGTGAATCGGACATTGGCGAATCCCTTCTCGCCGAGGCCGATCAAAGCGATGGGCTTCGAGACTCCGTCCAGGACGCCGTCCGCGACGACTCCCCCCTCGTCGAGCATGAAATCGAAGGTCGTGCCCTGCGCCAGGAAGTACTCGACGATCTTCGAGGCCCCTGCGGCGCCGCCGATCTCCTCGTCGTGGCCGAAGGCCAGGTAGACGTCCCGCGAAGGAGAGAAACCTGCGGCGAGGAGGCGTTCGACGGCCTCGAGAGAGGCGATCTGATGGATCTTGGTGTCGAGGGTGCCGCGACCCCAGACGCGTCCATCTGCGATGTCGCCGCTGAAGGCGTCATGCGTCCACGCGGACTCGGTCCCGGGCTCGACCGGCACGACGTCGCTGTGGGCCGTGATGAGGACGGGCTTGCCGGACGGCACGGCATCCGGTGTCTTCCAGCGGAACACGAGGCTGTAGTCGTTGACCACGGTCTTGTCGCAACGCGCGTGGACGAGCGGGAACATGTCCTCGAGAAGCCGATGATAGGCAAGGAACGCCGCTCCGTCGATCTTCGCGCGATCGATGTCGTCGACGGTGCGGATCCGGACGGCTCGTGCCAGTTTGTCGGCGCCGACGAGGTCGGCAGGAAGGTCGAGCGGTTCGCCCGGGGGAGTGGCGTCCGGTCGGAAGCGAAGGGTTCGCCAGACGACTACGGCGACGACGGCGACGGCGAGGAGGAGAAGGGAGAGAAGGAGGGTGGAAAGGATCGGTAGGTCAGGCATGGGTGAACCTCCGCTATTGTGGTCCATAGTGGATGGCGACCGCGATGAAGAGGAACGCGCAGGCGAGGACGGAAGCCGCCAACTGGAGCTTCCAGGTCCAACGGAACCACTTCGGGAACGTGACGACGGTGAGTCCGAGGCAGATCAGAAGGACCGGGTTGGTCGGGTAGAGGACATTGGAGAAGCCGTCCCCGAAGCTGAAGGCGAGGACCGAGGTCTGGCGCGTGATGCCGACGAGGGTGGAAAGGGGTGCGACGAGGGGCATGATCAGGAACGCCTTTGCGGAGGACGAGCCGATGAAGACCTCGAGCAGGAGGATGAGGAGATAGATCAGGAGGACCGTGACGAACGGGGAGGTGCCGCCGATCGAACGGGCGACGAAATCGAGGATCGTGTCCATGATGCCGCCATGGCTGATGATGAACTTGACGCTCATGGCCATCAGGATGAGGACGATGCCCGGAGCGATGCCGGCGGAGCTCGCGCCCAGGATGCCGAGGATCCGCTTCCCGCCCATGCCGGCGATGCGCGAAGCCACCAGGCTTCCGCCGAGGAAGAGGAGCGCGATCAGCGGCAGGGATAATTCGGACAGGACGGGTACGAAGAGTCCGCCGACGATGACGGCGAAGACGAGGACGAGGGCGCCGGTGAAGGCCATGATGGCCGTGCGGACGCGATGGCGCTGTTCGGGAGACTCGTGTCCCAGTTCCTCCTCGAGGGTCTCGATCGAGGCATAGCGCACGCGGAGGGCCTGGTCTTCCATGAACACGAGGGATCGTTCCGGGTTGCGCTCGATGCGCTTCGCGTAGCGCACGAGAAAGAGCATGAGAAGGGCGTAGAACGCGATGAAGACGAGGACGCGGAAGCCGGAGCCGGAGTAGAGGGGAAGGCCGGATAGCTTCTGGGTGATGGCGATCGAAAACGGGTTGGTGATCGCGGCGGTGAAACCGAAGCAGGAGGCGAGGATGCTCATCCCGAGTCCGACCAGGGAGTCCCATTTCAGGCAGTAGGCCAGGGCGATCAGGATGGGCACGAGGGCGATGTTCTCCTCGAACGTTCCGATCATCGCGCCCATGAGCATGAAGAAGAAGACGACGACGGCGAGGAGGAGGTAGCGGACGTTCATGAAACGGCGGACGATGCCGGCGATGACGGAGGCGAGCACGCCGCTCTTCTCGAGCAGGGAGACGGCACCGGCGACGGCGAGGATGAAGAAGATGATGACCAGGACCATCGGGGCATCGGCGCTCCACAGAACCTCGACCGGCGCAGTGATCCAGCGCCACACGGGGTAGTCGGGACGTGCGACTTCGTGGTAGGAGCCCGGCTGGAGCTGGAGGCTGCCGTCGGCGACCATCCAGGAGTCGAAGCTTCCCGCCGGAACGACCTGGGTCAGGATACCGGCGGCGAGCATCAGGATGCCGAGGATGGCGATGGCGGTGAGGAAGGTTCGCTTGCCGATCCGGATGGTGGCTTC
>CAXNDY010000078.1:0-5672 GCA_964201095.1 Saccharofermentanales bacterium | reverse complement strand
CCTCACGCTGGTATGCACGCCGGAGCAACGGGCGGAGGTCAAGCGCCGCGTCGACGCCTACGCGAAGCGCCACGACTTCGTCCTGGTCGACTTCTGGAACAACGGGCACCTCGTGTTCGGTTGCGCCGCCGCCGGCACCGGCTTCGTCCACATCAACGCCCACGGCGACGTCGAGCCGTGCGCCTTCTGCCATTACTCCGATTCCAATCTCCACGACAAGACGCTCGTGGAAGCCCTGCGGTCGCCTTTCTTCCGACGCTTCCGTAAGGCGCAGCCCTTCGACCGCAACCCGCTGCTCGGCTGCCCGCTGATGGACCACCCCGAAGCGCTGGCCGCCGTGGTCCGGGAGAGCGGGGCGCGCTCGACCCACCTCGGCGCACCCGAGAGCCCGGAGGAACTCGGCGCGAAGACGAAGCCGATCGACGCCGCGTGGCGCCCGGTCGCGGAGCGGCTCGCGGCCGAGGCGCCAGTGGGACGCCGCCGCCACTTCGCGACGATGCTGCGCCTGCTGAAGTGGAAGAAGTGGTGGACGGACCCGAAGTGACGAGGAAATACGTCCACAACCGTAGAACTTGCAGAATATGCGGAAAATACGGTTGCAACCGTAGAACTTGACATCCGTGCTCGGAAGTCCATACTTCAACCAGGGGGTGGACGTCATGTTCGACCGCGCGATGTATATGAAGCAACTTCTTGCCTTTCGGGATAAACCCTTCATCAAGGTGATTACCGGGATGCGCCGCTGTGGGAAGTCGACGCTGCTCGACCTCTTTGAACGTCACCTGCTGGAAGACGGAGTCCCACAGGAACTCATCGTCCATATGGATTTCGAGTCCATGCTCTACGAGGACCTGAAGGACCATCGCGCACTCTATGGGCATATCGTCGCGCGCATTCCGAAGGACAGGCGCTCCTATGTCCTACTGGACGAAATCCAGCAGGTCGAGTCCTGGGAGCGCGCCGTCAACTCACTCATGGTCGACCGTCCCGTGGATCTCTACATCACCGGTTCCAATGCCTATCTACTATCCTCGGAACTGGCGACCCTGCTGTCCGGACGTTACGTGGAAATCCGGATGCTGCCGCTCTCCTTCAAGGAGTATCTGGGTTTCCATGAATTCGACGAACGGACCACGCAGGATGAAAAGTTCGACCGGTTCCTCGAATACGGGGGACTTCCAGCGGTCGCACAGCTACAGGGAAGCGAGGGGCTCTTCACGGCGCTTTCAGGCATCTACAGCACGGTCATCCTGAAGGACATCGTTCAACGGAATGCCGTCAAGGACGTTTCGCTGCTCGACAACCTCGTCCGATTCCTCATGAGCAACGTGGGGAGCGAAGTCTCCGCGGCGAACATCAGCCGCTATCTCACGAGCAACGGGAGACCCACAGCGAACGAGACGGTCGACAACTACCTGACCTATCTCGAGAATGCCTTCATCCTCTATAAGGCGAGGCGGTTCGACATCAAGGGGAAGCTCTATCTCAAGACCCTCGGGAAGTATTACGTCGTCGACAGTGGAATCCGCAACGCGCTTCTAGGGAAGCGGGACGCCGATATCGGCCACATTCTGGAAAACGTCGTCTATCTCGAACTGCTTCGTCGGTATCCAGAAGTCGCGATCGGCAGAGTGAGGGACCGCGAAGTCGACTTCATCGCCACGGGACCCGACGAGGTCCGATATTTCCAGGTCACCCGTTCCCTAGCAGACGAGGCGGTTCTGCGGAGAGAGCTCGCGTCCCTCGAGTCGATCGACGACAACCACGAAAAGACGATTCTCTCCATGGACAGGAATTTCATTCTTTCAAAGAATGGGATCCGATTCCAGAACCTCATCGACTTCCTGCTGGAGGCTTGACGATCAAAACTGGAATCATGACGGCTATGAAAGTCTGCCCCGGTAGTCCTCGTACGAGAACGTCCGCACGACCGTCAGTTCCCCCGCCTCGTCGACCTTCGCGATCGAGGGCAGGTTGACGCCGTTGAACGTGTTGTTCTTGACCATGGTGTAGTGGGCCATGTCCGTGAACACGAGCCGGTCGCCAGGCGCCAGCGGCTTCGGGAACGAGTAGTCGCCGACGATGTCGCCCGCGAGGCACGTGAGGCCGCCGAGTCGGTAGGTGTGCGCAAACTCGCCCGGCTGTCCGGCGCCCAGGATCCCCGGCCGGTAGGGCATCTCGAGTACGTCCGGCATGTGGCAGGCGGCCGATGCGTCGATCAGGGCGATCTCCATGCCGTTCTTCACGATGTCGAGCACCTTCGCGACGAGGAAGCCCGTGTTCAAGGCTATGGCCTCTCCCGGCTCGAGGTAGATCCGGACGCCATAGCGCTGCTGCAACCCGGTGACGATGCGCTCGAGGCGAGGGACGTCGTAGTCGGCGCGCGTGATGTGGTGTCCGCCGCCGAGGTTGAGCCACTTCATGCCGCGCATCGCGCCGCCGAAGCGCTTCTCGAAGGACTCCACGACGCGCTCGAGCGTGTCGGAATTCTGCTCGCACAGCGCGTGGAAGTGCAGGCCGTCGATGCCGTCGAGGAGGTCGGACCGAAACGAGCCGAGCGGGATGCCGAGCCGCGAGTTCTCCGCGCACGGGTCGTACAGCGGCGTCGACACCTCGGAGTAGCCGGGGTTGACCCGCAGGCCGACCTCGACGGCATGCCCCGCGGCGCGCATGGCCTCGACCTTCGGGCGGAAGCGCGCCCACTGGTCGAGGGAGTTGAACACGACGTGGTCGACGTACCCGAGCAGTTCGTCGAACTCCTCGTCGACATAGGCGGGCGCGTAGACGTGCACTTCCTTGCCGAACTCCTCGGCGCCGAGCCGCGCCTCGAAGAGGGAGGAGGCCGTGATGCCGGCGAGGTACTTGCCGACGAGCGGGAAGACGGAGTACATGGAGAAGCCCTTCAGCGCGAGCAGGATCCTCGCGCGGGTGCGCTTCTGGACGCCGTCCAGCACCTCGAGGTTTCGTCGCAGCAGCGCCTCGTCCACGACGTAGCAGGGCGTCGGGACGGCGTCGACGTCGAAGGACAGGCCGAAGCGGCGTGCCAAGGCGTCAGTCCACCAGGACGGGCGAGAAGTCCTCGACCCACGGCAGTCCACAGAGGTTCAGCTGCTCCATGAACGGGTCGGGGTCGAACTCCTCGACGTTGAACACGCCGGGTTTTCGCCACAGTCCCTTCAGCACCATCATGGCGCCGATCATCGCCGGGACGCCGGTGGTGTAGGAGATGGCCTGCGAACCGACTTCCGCGTAGCATTCCTGGTGGTCGCAGACGTTGTAGACGTAGTAGGTCTTCGGCTTCCCGCCCTGGACGCCCTGGAACACGCAGCCGATGTTGGTCTTGCCCTTCGTGCGGGGGCCGAGGGAAGCGGGGTCGGGGAGGACGGCCTTGAGGAACTGCAACGGCTCGATCATGCGGCCCTGGAATTCGATCGGCACGATCGAGGTCATGCCGACGTTCTCCAGGACGCGCAGATGCGTGATGTAGTTCTGGGAAAAGGTCATCCAGAACCGGATGCGCTTGACGCCGGGCAGGTTCTTCGCGAGCGACTCGAGCTCCTCGTGGTGGAGGAGGTAGATGTCCTTCGGGCCGATCCGCGGGAAATCGTAGACCTTCTTCACGGCGAGCGGCTCGGTTTCGATCCATTTGCCGTTCTCGAACCAGGTACCCTTGGCGGTGATTTCGCGGATGTTGATCTCGGGGTTGAAGTTGGTCGCGAACGGGTAGCCGTGGTCGCCCGCGTTGGCATCGAGGATGTCGAGCGAGTCGATGCGGTCGAAGTGGTGCTTCAGGGCGTACGCGCTGAACACGCCGGTCACGCCGGGGTCGAAGCCGCAACCGAGCACGGCGGTGAGGCCGGCCTTCTCGAAACGCTCGCGGTAGGCCCACTGCCAGCTGTACTCGAAGTGGGCGAGCTCGGGCGGTTCGTAGTTGGCGGTGTCGACGTAGTGGACGCCGGTCTCGAGGCAGGCATCCATGATGGCGAGGTCCTGGTAGGGGAGCGCGACGTGGATCACGAGGTCGGGCTTGAATTTCCGGATCAGCGCGACGACCTGGTCCGCATGGTCGGCGTCGACGGCGGCCGTCGTGATCTTCGTCCGGGAGTCCTTCACGCTGGCCTTGATCGCCTCGCACTTGGACTGCGTGCGGCTCGCGATGCAGATCTCCTCGAACACGTCGGGGTGCTGGCAGCACTTGTGGACGACGACGTTCGCGACACCGCCCGCTCCGATGATCAACGCTCTACCCATGGAAAACCCCTCCTCGACTCGTTGCACCCATTATGAACGCATCGTATCGGAGAGGGGGGGCAAAGTCAATCAAATGCATTCGCGGCGCGGGTTCTAGCGGATGCGCGCGAGCATTCCCTCGATCTGGATCAGGTTGCGGAATCCGGTCTCCATGTGCGCGTCCGATCCGTAGTTCATCACGACGACGGCATCGTGGACCGCATCGTAGAACATGAAGGTAGACAGGACGCCGATGTGGCCGGTCATGCGGGGATAACCCGACAGCAGCGGGAAGAACTCCTCGAAGCGGAGCTGCATCAGGCCGGCGCCGGTGTGGATTCCGGTGCGGAATGTGTTCTCGAAGCGGCTCATCTCGGTGAACGACGCGGCGGAGACCAGCGTCCCGTCATGCAGCGCGCGGCAGAAGACCAGCAGGTCGGCGGTCGTGGACACGATGCCGCCGCCCGCCCAGTCGACGGATAGACTGCGGAAGGTGCTGACTTCGACGCCGGAGAACCGGATCTTCGCGATGGGTTTCGCGGGAAGATTCTTCGGCTGCGAACGGTAGAGCAGGTACGAGTCGTCCATCCCGAGCGGCAGGAAGATCCGCTCCGCCAGGTTCTGCTCGAAGGGCTTGCCGGAGACCGCCTCGACGATCAGCCCGAGCAGCACGTACCCGGTGTCGGAGTAGTGGTAGGTCGCGCCGGGCTTGCCCACGGCCTTCTGGTGGTCGCGGGAGAACGCGACGAGCTCGGCGGGCGTCCAGTCGTGCGTCGGGTCGGACAGCACGCGCGCGCTGGCCTTCTCCCCGGTATCGACCGGGTCGTCGAAATAGTCGGCGACGCCGGAGGTGTGGGCGAGAAGCTGGCGAACCGTGACCTGGTCCGCGTGGTCCGTGCCCTCGAACACGAAAAGCCCCTCGAGGACGGAGTCGTCGAGGACGTCCGCGACATGCGCATCGAGCCCGAGCTTCCCCTCCTGGACCAGCTGCATCACGAGCACCGCCGTGAAGGTCTTGCCGATGCTTGCGATGTGGAACGGCTGGTCGGCGCCGGTCTCGACCGCCGCGCCGGAACCGTCCTTCTCGAACGCGAACAGCTCGTCGATTCCGAGCTTGCCGGACTGGATGCGCACGGTCGTCGCGGTGGAGTCCTTGCTGGACGCGACATCCTTCCGGACCAGGTCGCGCATCGCGGCGACCGCGGCGGCCTTGTCGATCGGGGAGGAGGAGAGGGCCATCAGCACGACCAGAGCGACGGCGACGGCGGCGAGGATGGAAAGGACGACGATCAGGGCTCGCTTGGCTTTCTTCTTCATGGGGTCCTCCGATCGGGGTGGTTGTGGTGTATATTACTAATAGTAATATATGAGGAGCGCCGCGTCAATGTCACAATGGTCGCGATGGGCGAGTCGTGTCGAAGGAGGCGCAAGGCACATGGAAT
>CAXNDY010000077.1:0-5687 GCA_964201095.1 Saccharofermentanales bacterium | reverse complement strand
GCTGGTCCGAAGTGCTTCAGGACCACAACCTGGGAGTGCGGAATCCGATCTCAACCGATATGGCCCCTGAACGTTTCGACTGGATCATCCGCGCCGTGCTGATGGGCATCCCCGGCTTCTCCTATCGCCTGCCGGACATGCCGGAATGGTGCCTGAAACGTCTGAAGGAGCACTTCGATTTCTACGCCGACATCCACTCCGGCTTCATCCGCCACGGAGACGCCTACCGCCTCACCCCACAACCGTTGATGGGTGGCAAGGGGGAACGATTCCCCGTTTTCCAGTTCACCGATGGATCGGGCGACTCCGTTCTCTTCGCCTTCCGCCTTACGAAGGCAGAACAGGATCGCGCGGTATTCCCGCAAGCCCTGGAGGCAGAAGCCGTCTACAAAGTCGTCGATTTCGACCGAGGGGAGCTCGGAACGCGTACGGGGGCTTCGCTACAAGCCGAAGGCCTTACCATTCCAGGCCTTCCCGAGGATGGTTCGGCAGTCATACGGCTTACGCGCACGTTCTGAAGGAGACCGCCCTATCGAAGGGTCAATTGCGCTCCCGCTTCCTGATTCCCTACTCCCCCACCGTGACCTTTCCATCGGGCGAGACGTCGAGGGTCATCCCGGTCTTCACGAAGGCGAGGAACTCGTCTCCGAGGCCGTCGACGGTGGGCATCGCCACGTCGTCCACCCAGACGTCGGCCAGGATCGCGCCCGCGGCGGCGAGACTGTCGATGGGTTTCGAGAAGAGGAGGCATGCCGGCTGCGCATGGATCGCAGCAGCGCAGTAGAGGACCATCCCACCCGTGGTGGATCCGATGGTCTGCGGCAGGCACAGCGCCATGCCCGCCATGGGCTTGCCGAACAGGTCGGGGTTGTTCTGGTCGGAGCAGGTGGCCTTCGCGTCGCCGAAAAGCAGCGCCTTCTGGTAGCTGGCCAGCGTGTTGAAGCCCCCCTGGGAGACGAGAGCCACGGCCTTCGCCATCCCCGGAACGACGGGACGTCCCTGGAAGACCTTCATGTCAGCGCCCTCCCTTCGAAATCGCGGCGAGGATCTCCGCATCCGTGGAATACCGGCTCGTGGAATAGGTCCGCAGCTTGTTGGAATTGGTGATCACGGGCATCTTGTGGCACAACGGGTTGTTCATGTACATCAGGGGGCAGATGGATGACGTAACGACGCCCATGGCGGCGAGGCGTCCGGCGGCCGCCGTATCCTTGAATCGGGCGAGAACGGCAGGTGCGGCCGTGAACACGGTCGGAATCGCGACCCTTTTCCGCCCCGCGGCCGCGAGCGCTTCCGACAAGCGGTCCGTCCAGTCGTTCAGCTGCCAGAAGGACAGATGCGGACAGCCCACGAAGCAGAGCTTCGGCGAGGCGTCCGGATCCTTCCAGATGCAGGGATAGCCCTCCTTCACGCGCTGCAGCTCCGCATCGTCGACGACGTACACCTTCGCGTCGGGGCGGACGAGGGTTATGCCCAGCGCCTTCGCCTCGGGCGTAAGGCCGTCGACATGATAGAGCCCGACGGCGCCGTTGCTGGCCGTCGCAGCGCCCATGTCCTTGAGATAGGGACGGTTCGAGTCGTCGAGCTCGGTTCCGAGGTGCTTCGACAACCCCTGGATGTAGGGCACGTTCTCCATGACCTTCATGCCGATCGCGCTGCCGAGCAGCTGCGCCTCCGGCCGATCCGCGGTCCGGACCTCGACGATCCAGGACGCCTTGCGCCCTTCGTCCGTCAGAAGCCCGAACTCGGGCACGAAGCCCAGGATGCTTCCGAACAGCTCGAGGATCCCTGAATTCCGATTGCATCGTGCCCCCAGCACGCTGTTGGCGTACACCACGGCGCTGCTCTCCGCCCAGCTCAGAACGTCGCCCGGCTTCGGGGTGTTGCCGACCTCGTCGTGGTAGCAGGTGCACGTGAAGGCGTCTTCGCCCAGAATGCCGAGCCGGTCGAGCTGCGCCTCGTAGTCCGCCTGTTTGCCGTACATGACGCGGAAGAACAGATTCTGCAGGAGGTTCGCCGGTACGTTCGCGTCCAGGGGACGCGGGTCGACGGTGAACTTCTGCTTCGAGACGGCTCCATCGGAAATCAGCTGGTCCATCAGCGCATACACCGGCTTCATGACCGACAAACCGAAGCTCGTGACGAGATGCCCCTGCTCCCCCGTGACCGGAACCATCCGCTGCGCGCCGAACGTCTCCCCATACATCACGAGCGTCTTCATGACCTTGCGAAGCGTCTCGCCCTTTTCTCCGTCCAGGATCGACTGCTGTTCCGGAGAAAGCCTCATCCTCGTTTCCATGGCGATCCTCCCCCTTCCCCGTCCATCCCGGCGGCCGCCCGCCGGGTCCTACACCGTGGTCGCCAGCATGTAGGCGGCCCTCGTCGCTTCGTGGACCTTGCCGCTGCTGAAGCTGTCGCCGATGTTGTGGATCTCCGGCGCAACGTGGATCCGCTGCGCTTCGAGGAAGAGCGCGTCGTCCGCCCGTCCGCCCGTCGCCAGCACGATCAGGTCCGCGTCGAGGACCTCGTCCCTCGTCTCGCGCCCCAGCTTCGGGGCGAGCGGATTCTCGATGTTCTCGGGCAGAATGGGCTGCCAGGTGTTGAAGGGGTCGGGCGCGTGCTTCGACACGTTGCGGGTCAGGAAGAGCCGCCCCCCCTCGACCCGGGTCACCGTTGAAAGGTTGAACGCGCGGACGCCGGCGCGCTTCAGGTAATGGAGCAGGTGACCGCGGTTGGCGGTGCAGGCGCCATTGCACAGATAGGGGAGCATCTCGACGATGTCGACGTCCACGCCCTTCTCGTACTTGAGCCAGTAGGCGCATTCGCAGCCGACGACTCCGCCGCCCACGACGACGACCCTCTTCGCTCCCGCCAGCAACGACGGGTCACCGAGGATCTCGGTCGCCCGGACGGTCCTTGCGGCTTTCAGTCCGGGAATGGGCGGAGCCGTCTCGAGGGTCCCGGTCGCGAAGACCACGACGTCGTAGGCGGCGCCCTTGAGGCGTTCGGCATCCACCGGCTCACCGAGGAACAGTCGAAGATTGCGGTTATCGCATGCGATATTGACCTCGTGCTCCAGCCAGAGGCGGTAGTTGTCGATGTCGAACTTGATCTTCGGGACGCTGCCGGGCACGAGCCGGCCTCCGACGGCACCGCTCTTCTCGAACAGGTCCACGACGTGGCCGCGGCGCACGGCGGTGGTGGCGAAGACGACCCCTGCGGGACCGGCGCCGACGACGGCGATTCGCTTGCGTTTCTCGGCTGGCGCAGGCACGGCCGGGTACACGTGTTCGAAGGCCGTCCGCGGGTTCACCGCGCACTGGGGGTGTCCGCCGTTCACGAACTCGTTGATGCAGCCCTCCTGGCAGCCGATGCAGGGCCGGATGTCGGCCACGTTCCCGGCGTACGCCTTGGCGGGCCATTCCGGGTCGGCCAGCAGCGGTCGCCCCAGCATCACCATGTCGCACTTGCCGTCCCGCAAGGCCTGTTCGGCTACGTCCGGATAGCCCAGCTTGCCGACCGCCACGATGGGTACCGGCTGTCCGGCATTCGAGACGATGCCCTTCTCCACGAAATGAGTCCGGGCCGCGGAGGCCACGTCGAGGAAGCATCCCGCGGGCATGCCGGCCGGAGGATGGGGCAGCCACCAGTTGTCATAGCAGCCGAGATCGACATCGAACAGGTCCACGCCGGCCTTCACGAGTTCCTCCATGTAGGCGAGGGTTTCCGGGAGGGTCCGCCCGTTCGCGAATTTCCGCAACGCCGCGACGCGCATGCCCTCCGCGCCATAGGTCTCGTTCAACGCGAGGGACAGGTCGATGCGGTACATGATCGGGAAATCCTTGCCGGCCCGCGCGCGCATTCGTCGAACGAGGTCCAGCCCGAAGGCCATCGGCTCCGCGTATCGGCCCAGTATGCGGCGGTTGAAGGCGGGGTTCGCGAGCTGTTCGAGGAGGTATCCCTCATGTCCGTGCAGATACACGCCGTCGAGACCCATGGCCCTCGCGTCCGCCGCCGCCTGCCCGGCATTCTTCACGATGCGCTTCAACTTCCGGTCGGAGAGCCGCATGCAGGGGATCGCGGGGATGTAGAAGTTCGGGTTCATGGAGGCCGATACGGGGAATTTCATTTCGTTGATGAGGCACTGCGGGTTCCCCACCCGGCCGAGACCGGGGGTGAGCTGCACGAAGATGCGGCTGCCGTAGGCGTGGACCCCCTGGGCCAGGTCGCGCCAGCCCGATAGGACGGTACGGCTCCGGTCGATGCGTGGGAAATAGGAGAGGTCGCCCAGTTCGGAGACCGAGGGGTCGATGCCATGGCAGATGGGCACGAGACCCGTGGTGATCAGGCCGACTCCGCCGCGGGCACGCTCTATGAAGTACTGGATCATCTTCTGGTCGGGACGGCCGGTCTCCTCCGCCATGTCGATGTTGCCCATGGGGGCCATGACCAACCGGTTCTTCAACATCAGGTGGTTGACGCGGATGGGAGAGAACATCGCGTCGTAGGGCCAGAGAGCCCGGGTCATCCGCCCCATGCCCTTCTCCGGCGCGTCGTTCACCCAGCTTCCATAGCCGTCGACGAGCCGCTGCACCGTCGGGTCGATCTTCAGTCCGGTGGCTTCCCTTCGCTTGGTGTCCATGACGAACCCTCCCATGCAGACATGCGCAGGAGACGGATTCCTCGCTCGAACTTGTCCCTCGCGCGTTCCGGGCTACTGTCCGGAGACTCCCACCACCATGCGGTCCACGGCGACCTTCCGGGTCTTGGCGTCATAGTAGGCTTTCGTGATTCCCGCAGTCTTCGTGAAGGTCACGGTGAAGCGGGGGGCGGTTTCGGTCGAGATGCCGGTGGTGGCCGTGACTTTGGCCTGCGCCAGAGTGGTCATGACCTTCGCGGCTTCTCCGGCTCCGAAGATGTTGGTGGAGGCGTAGACCTTGCCGGTTCCGACAAGAAGCGTCTTCCCCGCCGCGGGCAGCATGGCCCGGGAGGAGAAGTCGAAGCGGTCGCCCGAGGTCAGGTAGCTCACGAGAACGCCGGTGGCGGAGAACCAGGTCCCGGTGCCGTACTGCGCCGCCGTGGCGTCGAAGACGGTCACACCGCCCGCGCCATAGACCGTTCCGGTGGTTCCGGCAAGCAGGAAGCCAGTATCCTCGTCTACGCCGATCGCAGTCGTCAGCCCCGTGTCCCGCATGGCGACCAGCGGGCGAGCGAAGCGTCCCCGCGCCATGAAGTGGGAATCGGCGAGAGCGCCGTAGGCGGACAGGAACCCCAGACCCTTCACGGTTCCGCCGTTCTCGGAATCGTTCGGATCCGCGGTGTTGACGTCCGAGATGAGCTTGGGAATCAGATGGTTGGCCTTCAGGTACCCGTAGCTGGTGCCGTCGCCGTAGGTCGTCGTGCCCTGGACGTTGCAGCCCGCGCTGGTGCCGGCGATCAGGCCACCACGGTCGTAGACGCCCTGCACGGCCGTCATGAGGGGCGTCGCGGTGCCGTCGTCGTTGTACAGCACCCGCGTGTGTCGTTCCTGCCAGCCGCCGTTGAAGAAGACGGCGTCGCACCCCGCGACCAGCGCGACGTTCGCCGCGCTGATGGCGGCGGTCGCGTAGTTGTCGACGGCGATGGGAATGAAGACCGGGACGAACCCATAACCCGTCAGCAGGTTCTGGTAGGCGGAGGCGTATTCC
>CAXNDY010000076.1:0-5691 GCA_964201095.1 Saccharofermentanales bacterium | reverse complement strand
TACCGGGTACGCAACCGGGCGCGTACCCGGTAAGCAACCGGAACCACTTCCGTCTTGCGGTCGCGGAGGGCGAATGGTAGTCTGGAGACATGAAGAGTGCATTGATCACGGGCGTCACAGGCCAGGACGGATCCTATCTGGCCGAACTGCTTCTCGAGAAGGGCTATGCGGTGCACGGAATCGTCCGGCGCAAGAGCGTGGCGGACTACGGAAATGCCGAGCATCTGCGCGGCCGCGTGAACTTCATCTACGCCGACATGACCGACCTCGTCTCGCTGCTGAACGCGATGCGCATCGCGCAGCCCGACGAAGTCTACAACCTGGCCGCCCAGTCCTTCGTCGCGACCTCCTGGGAACAGCCCATCGCCACCGCCGAGATCGACGGCGTGGGCGTGACGAACCTGCTGGAGGCCATGCGGACCCTGAAGCCGGAGGCGCGCTTCTACCAGGCGTCGACGTCCGAGATGTTCGGCCTCGTGCAGGAGATCCCCCAGTCCGAGAGCACGCCGTTCTATCCGCGCAGCCCCTACGGTGTCGCGAAGCTCTACGGCCACTGGATCACCAAGAACTACCGCGAGAGCTTCGGCCTCCACGCCAGCTCCGGCATCCTGTTCAACCACGAGAGCGAGCGCCGCGGCAAGGAGTTCGTGACGCGCAAGATCACGGACGCCGCCGCGCGGATCCGCTTCGGCCTGCAGGAGCGCATCGAGCTGGGCAACCTCGACGCGAAGCGCGACTGGGGGCATTCGAAGGACTACGTCCGCGCGATGTGGCTGATGCTCCAGCAGGACGTTCCGGATGATTACGTGATCGCGTCGGGCGAGACCCGCACGGTGCGCGACTTCGTCGACGCGGCTTTCCGCGCGGCCGGAATGGAGCTCGCCTGGAGCGGCTCCGGCCTCGACGAGAAGGCCGTGGACCGCGCGACGGGCAAGACGGTCGTCGCCGTGAGTCCCGCCTTCTTCCGCCCCGCCGAAGTCGAACTGCTTCTCGGGACGCCTGCGAAGGCCGAGGCGAAGCTGGGCTGGCGGCGCGAGATCGGCTTCGAGGAACTCGTCTCCCGGATGGTCCTCCACGACCTGGAGCTGGTCCGCCGGGAAGCCCTGGTGCACCCGGACTCCCGATGAGCCGCGCGAGGACCCTCGTGGTCGGCGCCGCCGGCTTCGTCGGTGGTCATCTGATCGCGGAACTCCTGGGGGGTGGGTACTCGGACGTCTCGGCTGCGAAACTGCCGTCGGAAAGGCTGTCCGAAGGTCGGTCCTCCCGGGTGTCGGTCCACGACGTCGACGTGCTGGACCCCGCCTCCGTCGACCGATTGATTCGAGCCGTCCGACCGACCCGCCTCGTCCACCTCGCCGCCCAGAGTTCCGTCGCGCAGTCGTGGACGGACCCCGCGGCGACGTTCTCCCTCAACGTCAACGGCGCCCTGCACGTGCTCGACGCGGTGCGCGCCGTCGTGCCGGCCTGTCGGGTCCTGCTGGTCGGTTCGGCCGAGCAGTACGGACGCGTGCGGCCGGAGGACCTGCCGGTGCGCGAGACGTGCGTCCTGGCGCCGGAGAACCCCTACGCGGTGTCCAAGATGGCCCAGGAACAGACCGCCCGGCTGTACGTCGCCGCCTACGGGATGGACATCCTGATGGTCCGCGCCTTCAACCACATCGGTCCGGGTCAATCTCCGGCCTTCGTCGTATCCGGATTCGCACGCCAGGTGGCCCGCATCGAGCGCGGCCTGCAGCCGCCCGTGGTGTCGGTCGGGAATCTTTCGGCGCGCCGCGACTTCACCGACGTGCGCGACGTCGTGCGCGCCTATGCGCTGCTGCTGGAGAAGGGGCGCGCCGGCGAGGTCTACAATGTCGGGCAGGGCCGGAGCGTCGGCGTGGATGAGGTTCTGGACGCGTTGATCTCGCGCTGCCGCGTGCCGGTAACCGTCACGGTGGACCCGGCGCTCTTCCGCCCGGTCGACGTGCCCGACGTCGTGGCCGACGTGACCAGGCTCCAGGGGGAGACCGGCTGGACCCCGCGCGTGCCGCTCGCCAAGTCCCTCGACGACACGCTCGCCTACTGGAGAGAACATGATTAAGGAGATGCGGGAGGTCTTCCGCTACCGGGAGATGCTCTTCAACACGGTGCGGCGGGAGCTGCGCGCGCGGTACAAGGGCTCCGTGCTCGGCTTTCTGTGGACCTTCCTGAACCCCCTCCTGACCCTGCTCGTCTACACCCTCGTCTTTTCCGCGGTGCTCCGGGTCTCCGTGCCGCAGTACAGCTTCGGCCTGTATCTCTTCACCGGACTCCTGCCCTGGCTGTTCCTCTCGGGCTCCATCCAGATGAGCACCTCGCTGATCCACAACAACGCGAACCTGATCAAGAAGATCCATTTCCCGCGTCTGGTGCTGCCGCTCGCCATGGTCGCGACGAACCTCGTCAACCTCCTTCTGTCGTCTCTGATCCTCGTGGCGGCGCTGCTGATCGAGCGCGTGACGTTCTCGTGGGCAATCCTCTACATGCCGCTGCTGCTCGTCGTCCTGGTCGCCTTCGTCCTCGGCCTGTCCCTGCTCCTTTCGTCGCTGACCGTCTATTTCCGCGACCTCGAGCACATCGCCGGCATCGTGACCATGGCCTGGTTCTATCTCACGCCCATCGTCTACACGACCGGCATGCTTCCGCCGGAGCTCTACGCCTGGCTGCGCTTCAACCCCATGACCCCGCTCTTCGACGCCATCCACGACTGCGTCCTCTACGCCCGCGCGCCCGAGCCGTTCGGCCTGCTCTACGCGGCGGCGGTTTCCGTGGTTCTGCTGGTCGCGGGTTTCCTCGTCTTCGGGCGGCTGCAGCGTCGCTTCGCGGAGGAACTATGAGCGACGCCTGCATCACCGTCGACCACGTCTCCAAGAGCTACCGGGTCTACCACGACCGCGGGGTGACCCTGAAGGAGCGACTGCTGCGCACCAACCGCACCTCCTATGAAAGCCGTCTGGTGCTCGACGACGTGAGCCTCTCCATCGCGCACGGCCGTTCGGTGGGCCTGATCGGCCGGAACGGCTCGGGCAAGAGCACCCTGCTGAAGCTGCTGACCGGCATCATCTACCCCGACGCGGGCACGCTGTCGGTCCACGGCCGGATATCGAGCCTGCTCGAGCTGGGCGCCGGCTTCCACCCCGACTTCTCCGGGCGCGACAACGTCTACATCAACGCCTCCATCTTCGGACTGACGCGCCGGGAGACCGAGCGTCGCTTCGAGCGGATCGTGGAGTTCTCGGAGCTGGGGGAGTTCATCGACAATCCCGTGCGCACCTATTCTTCGGGGATGTACATGCGCCTCGCCTTCTCCGTCGCGATCCACGTCGACGCCGACGTGCTGTTCATCGACGAGATCCTCGCCGTAGGAGACGCGAACTTCCAGCGCCGGTGCATGGACCGGATCCGCGAGCTGCGCCAGGAAGGGAAGACCATCGTGCTCGTGACGCACGACCTGTCTTCCGTGGAGAAGATCTGCGACGAGTGCGTCTGGCTCGACCAGGGGCGCGTCGTCGACCAGGGACTGCCGCAGCGGGTGCTGGACGGCTACCGGCTCTTCATGGAGAACGAGCAGGCGGCGCAACTGGCCGGGATGCACCACGCCGCGTCCGTGCCACCGGCCGCGCCCGAACCGCCGCCCTCGTCCGAGCCGTCGGCACCTGATGCGTCCGATCCGCCGGCGCCCGATGCGGCCGCCGAAGCCGCGCCTTCCCCCGCGACGCCGGACGACAAGCGCTGGGGCAACCGCAAGGCGACCGTCGAGTCGCTCGTCCTGGTGGGCGAGGATGGCCTGGAAAGACACAGGTTCAGCGCGGACGAGCCCGTGACGGCCGTGATCCGCTACGCGCTCCACGAGCCGCTCGACGACCTGGTCTTCGGATTCGCCGTATGGACCCGGGACCGGATCCGCTGCTACGGAACCAACACGCACCTGGACGACCTCGACGTGACCGGACTGCCCCGGGAGGGCGAGGTGCGGATCCGGATGCCGCGTCTCGGACTCGTCGACAACGGCTATGCGGTGGACGTCGCCATCCATTCGCGCACGGAGGTTCCGTACGACTACCGGCTCGACGCCTATGAATTCAACGTCTACACGAACCGGAAGGACGTCGGCGTCGGTCGGATCGAGCACACCTGGCACCTCCCCGGGAAGGAGCGTGGAACAAGATGACCGGCATCGAGAAGGGCCTTCGCCGGAAGATCGCGACGCGCCGGAAAGCCCTGCGCAGCCTGGGTGACGATTCCCTCGCCGAGCGCTACGGAAGCATCGAGGAGGACCTCCCGGACGAGGACGAGTCGCCGCGGTCGCGCAAGCTCGCGCAGCACCTGCGTCTGGCGAGGGAGTCCTGGGAGCTCTCGGCCCATGGGGCCATCCGCTCCGAACGTCGGGTGGTCGGCCGCGCCGTGGTGTTCCTGAAGAAGGTCGTGCGCCGGCTCATCGAGAAGTCGCTGGGCTGGTACATCCAGCCCGTGATCGACCGTCAGAGCCTCGAGAACGCCCACATCGTGAACACGCTGTCGCTGCTGAAGGAAGGGCACGACGAGGCATCGGCCACCCTTTCGAGCCTGAAGGCGGACCGCCTCGCGGACGACCTCGCCCGGCTCCGGCGGCAGGTGCGCGACCTCTACGCGCGTGCCGGCGTCGCCTGCGACCCCGAACTCGTGCGGGACGCGGCCGTCGACTACGCCGCGTTCGAGGACGCTTTCCGCGGACCGCGGGAACTGGTGCTCGCCGCGCAGTCCGTCTATGTCGACCTGTTCCGCGAGCCGTCCGGTGACGGCGTCGTCCTCGACCTCGGCAGCGGGCGTGGGGAGTTCCTCGAACTCCTGGCCCGAAGCGACATCCCGGCCGTCGGCGTCGAGCCGTACGCGCCGTTCGCGGACGCCAGCGCAGCGCGGGGACACGAGGTCGTGCGCGCCGATGCGCTGACATATCTTCTGCAGGTCGAGGACGCGTCGCTCAACGGCATCTTCATGGCCCACGTCATCGAGCATGTCTCCACGGACTACGCCGTCACCCTGATCCGCACGGCGCTCCGGAAGCTGAAGCCGGGCGCACGATTCGTCCTCGAGTCGCCCAACCCGGAGACGCTGGCGGTCTTTGTGACGTTCTACCTCGACCCCGGCCACGCGAAGCCGGTGCCGTTCCAGACCCTCGAGTTCCTGTTCCGCGGCGCCGGGTACGCCTCGGTGGAGCGGTTCGAGAACCCCGTGTCCTTCCACCCCGTGCGCCTTGCGGAGACGCCGGGGGACGACGGCACCGCCCTCGCCCTGAACGACCTCCTGTACGGAAACCGCGACTACACGCTCATCGCGCGGAAGGGAGCGACGCTTGAAGACTAGCCGGATCTGCGTCCTGCACCCCCAGATCCCGTTCCTGCGCGGGGGAGCCGAACTGATGGTCGAGTCCCTCGTCCGGGAGTTCCGCGCGCGCGGCTACGAGGCCGAGCTGGTCACCATGCCGTTCAAGTGGTATCCCGCGAACAGCCTCTACGACAGCGCCCTGGCGTGGCGGATGGCGGACCTGACCGAGTCGGACGGACGCAGGATCGACCTGGTCGTCGCCTGCAAGTTCCCGACCTACGCCGTGAAGCACCCCAACAAGGCGCTCTGGCTGACGCACCAGTACCGCGCCGCCTACGACCTGTTCGAGAGCCGCGAGTTCGGCGGCCT
>CAXNDY010000075.1:0-5705 GCA_964201095.1 Saccharofermentanales bacterium | reverse complement strand
GCCTTCGACGATGCTCGTCGAGGAGACGACGACCAGCCTCGCCCGTTCGCGGAGCTCGGCGAGGTCGTTCGCGCCGCAGCTGCACAGAGTCGCGCGGACCTTGGACATGGTGGCGTCGAGATTGTCCTTGAGCTTGCCGGCATAGGGGACGTAGGAGTCCACGCCCTCCTCGAAGGCCATTCTCCCTGTCGACCCGCCGTCGTCGTAGCGCTGCCAGTTCCGCGCGCGGTTGGAGCCCTCGCCCCAGTACTCCTTCACGTAGGAGCCGTTGACGAGGAGCTTGCGCGTCGGACTCTCGTCGAAGCGCGCGAAATAGCGCCCGAGCATCAGGAAGTCGGCGCCCATGGCGAGCGCGAGGGTCATATGGTAGTCGAGGACGATACCGCCGTCGGAACAGATGGGGATGTAGACGCCGGTCTCGCGGAAGTAGGCGTCGCGCGCGGCCGCCACCTCGAGGACCGACGAAGCCTGGCCCCGGCCGATGCCCTTCTGCTCGCGGGTGATGCAGATGGAACCGCCGCCGATGCCGACCTTGATGAAGTCGGCGCCCGCGTCTGCGAGATATCGGAAGCCCTCGGCGTCGACGACGTTTCCTGCGCCGACCTTGACGGAGTCGGCGTACCGACCCTTGATCCAGTCCAGGGTCTCCTTCTGCCATTCGCTGAAACCGTCGGAGGAGTCGATGCACAGCACGTCCGCCCCGGCCTCGACCAGGGTGGGCACGCGCTCCGCATAATCCCGCGTGTTGATGCCGGCTCCGGTGATCAGGCGCTTGTCCGCGTCGAGGAGCTCCTCGGGGTTTTCCTTGTGCTCGTCGTAGTCCTTGCGGAAGACCATGCCGACGAGACGCTGGTCCCGGTTGATGATGGGGAGCTGGTTGAGCTTGCGGTCCCAGATCAGGTCGTTGGCTTCGGAGAGGCCGATGCCCTCATAGGCGAAGACGAGGTGGTCGAAGGGAGTCATGATCGTGCGGATCCGCGTGTCCATGGGCGTGCGGCTGGCGCGGTAGTCGCGGCTCGTGACGATGCCGACCAGACGGCCGCCGGGCGTGCCGTCGTCGGTGATGGCGATGGTGGAGTGGCCCGTGCGCTGCTTGAGCGCCACGACATCGGCCAGGGTGTGCTCCGGGGTGAGGTTCGAGTCGCTGGTCACGAAGCCCGCCTTGTAATTCTTCACGCGGCGGACCATCTCGACCTGGCGCTCGATGGTCTGGGAGGCGAACACGAAGGAGATGCCGCCGGAGCGCGCGAGCGCGATGGCCATCCCGTCGTCCGACACGGACTGCATGATGGCGGAGGCGACTGGCAGGTTGATGGTCAGCGGGCACTGCTCCTGCCCCTTGCGATACTTGACCACGGCGGCGCGGAGATCGACGCGGTCGGGCGTGCTGGTCTTCGAGGTCAGGTTCGGCAGCAGAAGATATTCGCTGAACGTGCGCGAGGTGCCGTCAAGGATGGTCGCCATGCTAATCCACCTGCCTTCTCCGGTCCGAGCCGGGACTGCGCGTGCGTTCGGACGCCGCGCGGACGAAGTCGAGGAAGAGCGGATGCGGCCGGAAGGGCCGGGAGCGGAATTCGGGGTGATAGATGGTGCCGATGAACCAGGGGTGTCGCGCCATCTCCACGGCGTCGACGAGACCGTCGAATCCGGAGGGACCGGAGAGAACCAGGCCGTGCGCCGTCAGGGCGTCGCGAGGTGCCTCGGCGAGCTCCCAGCGGTGGTGGTGCCGTTCACTGACCTCGGTGCGGCCGTAGGCGGAGGAAAGACGCGTGCCTTCGACGACGCAGGTGGTCCAGGCGCCGCGGCGCATGGGCTTCTCGCCTTCTGGGCGGCTCGGCGCGTCGGGCAGCACGAAGATCGGCGTGCACGAGGTTTCGGACTCGGTCGAGTGGGCGTCGGCGATGCCGGCGAGGTGCCGCGCGGCCTCGACGACGGCCATCTGCATACCCAGCCCGATGCCGAAGAAGGGGACGAGGTTCTCGCGGGCGTATCGGGCGGCGGCGATCATGCCCTCCATGCCGCGGGGGCCGAAGCCGCCGGGCACGAGGATGCCGTCGACGTCGTCGAGAAGACCGGAGGCGGGGCTGCGCTCCAACTCCTCGGCTGCGATGCGGACCGTCTCGACCTTCAGGTTTAGGCGGGTCGCCGCGTGCGCCAGGGCTTCGTCCACGCTCAGGTAGGCGTCGTAGAGGTTCGTGTATTTTCCGACCAGTGCGATCCGCACGGTGCGGATGGCACCGCGGCGGCGCTCGGCGAGGGCCCGCCAGGCCTCGAGGTCCGGCTCGACGATCTGCGCGATGCCGAGGCGGGCGCACAGTGCGCGGCCCAGGCCTTCTTCCTCGAGGGCGAGGGGTACGTCGTAGAGCGAGTCCTGGTCGAGGTTCTGGACCACGCACTCGGGTTCCACGTTGCAGTAGAGGGCGATCTTGGACTTGACGGAAGCGTCGACGGGCGCCTCCGTCCGGCAGACGAGGATGTCGGGCTGGATGCCGAGGGACAGCAGGGTATGGACGCTGTGCTGGGTCGGCTTGGTCTTGATCTCACCGGCCATGCGCAGGTACGGAATCAGGGTCACATGGACGAAAGCGACGTTGCCGCGGCCGAGTTCGAAACTCATCTGGCGGATGGACTCGAGGTATGGGAGACTCTCCATGTCGCCGACCGTACCGCCGACCTCCGTGATCACGACGTCGAATTCATCGGAGCCCACCGACTGGAAGACGAACTCGCGGATCTCATTCACCACGTGCGGTACGACCTGCACCGTGGTTCCCATGAATCCACCGTGGCGCTCCTTGCGGATCAGAGACCAGTAGATCCGGCCTGCGGAGATGCTGTTGCGGTGGTCGAGGTCGACGTCCGTGAAGCGTTCGTAGTGTCCGATGTCGATGTCGGTTTCGGCGCCGTCCTCGGTCACGAAGATCTCGCCGTGGGAAACGGGGCTCATGAGGCCGGAGTCGACATTGATGTAGGGGTCGAGCTTCTGGTTCTGGACACGAAGGCCGCGGGCCTTGAGCAGGGCTCCGATCGAGGCCGCGGTGACGCCTTTTCCGACTCCGGATACGACACCGCCGGTGACGAAGATGAACTTCGGTGACATGAAGACCTCCCTCGGACTTTTCGCTTTCAGAGTATTCTACGGTTTGTGCCGACCGAATGCAACGCGTCCGGAACCAGGGTGGCGCGACTCACGCAGGAGGACTAGAAGAACCCGAGCAGTCGAAGGACCAGTGCGACGAGCAGAAGCCCAACGAGCAGAAATCCCCAGAACATCGGAGTAACAGGCTTCCGTTCCATCGGCTCGAATCCGTCGGACTCCTCGCACTCGGCCGTGTCCTCCTCGACTTCCTCCTCGTCACTCATGGGATCGGCCTCCAGCAGGCTCTTCGCCAGCTCCAGGTCCTTCTCCGCGACGTCGATCTCGATGCCGAACCGGTTCGAGCCCATCACGATGCCCATGTAGGACCCCATGCCCTTGTTGCGGCACCGGGAGGCGATTCCGGCGGAGCCGAGGAGGGACGTGATCACGCCCGCCTCCATCTCGTCGGCGGCGGTGGTCAGGAGCACGGGCGCCTGCAGGTCACTGGGTGGGCTGCGGCCCCATTCGACCGGATTTTCATCCCTTTCCATCTATCCCTCCGCGGAGCGGTTCGCTCCCCTTGCGTGACGGAACGTCACGTCGAGCCGGGAATTCGTGGGTTCCCGGCTGTTCAACTCCACCGAATACCCCAGGTGGACCTCACCCCCGAAGCTGGAAATGCCCGTCCGGACCGCGCTCGTGAAGACGCTGACATCCACGGTGCCGAAGGGAAGCTCCATGCGCGTCACGTGGCGGCGGCCTTCGACGAAGGTCAGCTTCATGCGGGTCGCCCCGGTGCGGATCAGCGAGACCGTTCCCGGGTCGTCCACGCGGATGATGGTCGTCGTGCCCTCGAGACCGGTCGCCTCGCTCTCCTTGTACCGGAGGAACCAGGCTCCCTCCTTGTGGAACAGGGAGCCTTCGGTCACGAGTTCCATCGCCGCGGGCACGCTGGCGCCTTCCCACTGGGAACCACGGATCGTCAGGATCACGGGCAGGCCTTCGCTCATGGGTTCTAGAACCTCTCGATCTCGACTTTGTGCGCTTCCGGAATCTCCCGCTGCAGGAAGGCTCCGCCCAGCGCCTTGAAGCGCTCCGCGCTGTCGCTCGTGTAGAAGGCGTGCCGGACGGGGTTCCCGTCCACTCTCGGAGCGTGTGCCAGGCCCACTTGGGCGATGCGCGCCTTCGTGGCCCGCGCGACCTCGCTGGCGGAATCGATGAGTCGGACCGACGGGCCCATGACTTCGGCGATGACCTTCTTGAGCAGCGGATAATGCGTGCAGCCCAGCACGAGCGTGTCGACGTCGGCGCGGCGCAGGGGGGCCAGATACTCGGCGGCGACCCGGCGGGCGATGTCGTTCTCCCACCAGCCTTCCTCGGCGAGACCGACGAACAGGGGGCAGGCCTGCTGGTGGATCACGACGCCGAGCGGCGTCAACGAGTCGACCGCGCGGTGATAGACGCCGCTGTCCACGGTCGCCTGGGTGCCGATGATGCCGATTCGGCCGTTCCGGGTCGCCGCCGCGGCCGCTCGGGCGCCCGGGCCGATCACTTCGAGCACCGGCACGCCGGCCTCCTCGCGGATGCTGTCGAAGGCGTGGGCGCTGGCCGTGTTGCAGGCGATCACGATGGCCTTCACCCGGTGCTCCTGGAGGAAGTGCATGTCCTGGAGGGCGAACTTCACGATGGTATCGTGGGACTTCGTGCCATACGGAGCGCGTCCGCTGTCGCCGAAATAGACGGTGTCCTCGTCCGGGAGCAGGGCCATGATCTCCTTCAGGACGGTCAGGCCACCGAGGCCGGAGTCGAAGACACCGATGGGAGACGTGTCCATGGGTTCCCCCCCGTCGCTCACAGGAGTTCCTTCCGGCGTCGCGACTTCTTCTCCTCGACGGCCAGACGGACCAGACGCGTGACCAGTCGGTCCAGCGGGAGTCCCGAAGCCTCCCAGGCCTTGGGGAAGACGCTGATGGCGGTGAAGCCGGGCATCGTGTTGATCTCGTTCAGGTAGACCTTTCCGCTGACCGGGTCGAGGAAGAAGTCGACCCGGGAGAGTCCGGCGCAGCCCAGTGCCTTGTAGGCACGGACGGCGAGACGGCGGATCCGGTCCGAGACGGCTGGCGGAAGCGGTGCGGGAATCAGCACCTGGGCGTCATCGGAGCGGAAGTACTTGGCCTCGTAATCGTAGTAGTCCACACCGGCGGCGGTCACGACCTCGCCCAGCACGGCCGACTTCGGTCGGTCGTTGCCCAGGACGGCCGCCTCGATTTCACGGCAGCGGAGGTATTCCTCCACCACGACGGTGCGGTCGTACTCGCTCACGGCCGCCAGCGCCTCGGCTAGTGCGGGCAGGTCGTCCGCGCGCATGGTGCCGACGGACGATCCACCATTGGACGGCTTCAGGAAGCAGGGCAGGCCGACCTTCGCTGCGACGCGGGCGGCGGTCTTCGCTGCATCCCGGTGGATCTCGGCGCGCGTGGCCCAGGTGTACCTGCACTGCGGGATGCGCGCTTCGCGGAAGAGGCGCTTCGCGTAGAGCTTGTCCATGCACGCAGCAGAGGCGAGGACACCGCAGCCGACATAGGGGATACCGGTCAGTTCGAGATATCCCTGAAGCGTGCCGTCC
>CAXNDY010000074.1:0-5715 GCA_964201095.1 Saccharofermentanales bacterium | reverse complement strand
ATCCGCAAGGGAGCTTCTACGACGAGCTCTCCACCGTACGACGCGACAGCGGAGTGGCAGGTGGAGTTCATGCTCGTCGTTGAAATCCCGGTGGGTCGGAAGCCGCGACGCTTCTACGGGGAGTCGAAAGACGTACGATGCCTTCTGGCATCGTGGCAGTCTTTCGTATTACTCCCCGTTGAAGCTTACGGCATCAGCATCCGCAAGGGAGCTTCTACCCCTCGCCAAGCGGCGGCAGGAAGGTCCTTCCGATATCGCTCTCGAGCGCGGCGGCGATTGCCAGCAGCTTCGCTTCGGTGAAGGGTAATCCGAGCAGCACCAACGGCACCGGGACGGGCGCGCCCATCGCGTCGTCGAGCCCCACGGGCAGGGTCAGCGCCGGACAGGCCGTGAGGCTGAAGGCGAGCAGGGTCTGGGTGGAGACCACGGCATCCAGCCGGTTCGCCGTGAACATCTCTTCCAGAGCGCGCATCGTCCCACGGATCTCCGCCCGGACGGCGGCGTAATCGGGTGTCAGCATGGGCCGCTCGAGGGACAGTGCCGTCTCGATGCAGGTCTGGCCGTACCGCAGGCAGGTCTCCGCATGCGCGACGTTGAAGTCGTGGATTCCCTGCAGCGACCGCACGCCTCCCGTTCGTTCCCGCAGTGCCGCATCCATGGCCGGTCGGAATTCGTGGTACAGCAGGGTATACAGGTCCTGGTCCTCGTCGTGGGGTGGCATGACCGGAACGAGCACGGCCCCCATCGCCGACAGCCGGTCCAGCGCGTCGTGGAGCGCAGGAAGGAGGACGGGTTGATTCGTGTCGTCCAGCAGGTGGACACCCAGCCTCACACCTTCCAGCATCCCGGGCGTCACGAGGCAGCATTCTGGACCGGGAACCGCATGACCCCTGCATAGACCGGTGACAGGGTCTTCCGGGTCGTAGCCGGCCACCAGGGAGAAGGCCAGCGCGCATTCGGACACTGTCCGGGCCATCGGTCCGACCGTGTCGAGCGAGGGGGAGATGGGCAGGATGCCCCGGCGGCTCACCCAGCCGACCGTCGGCTTGAGCCCCACGACACCGGCGGCGGAAGCCGGGGAGATGATGGACCCGCAGGTCTCCGTGCCGAAGGCGATGGGGACGTAGCCGGCCGCTACTGCGACCGCTGAACCGGTCGAAGACCCCGAGACCTCCGCGCCGGACCGCCAGGCATGCTGGACCTGGCCGCCCCGGGAGGAATATCCGTTGGGCATTTCATCCGTCATGAAGTTCGCGAGTTCGGTCATGTTCGTCTTGCCGCACAGGACGGCTCCCGCCGCGCGAAGCCGGGTCGCGACGAACGAATCACGGACGGCGTAGCGGTCCGCCAGGGCCAGGCAGCCCGCGGAGGTATGGCAGCCGTCGGCCGTGTCGATGTTGTCCTTGAGGAACACGGGGACGCCGTGAAGCGCGCTCCTCGGTCCCTGGACGCTGCGTTCATGGTCGAGCGCCGCGGCGATGACCTCGGCTTCCGGATTCCATTCCAGAACGGCGTTCAGGTGGGGACCGGACTGGTCCAGCGCGGCCACGCGCGCCATGGTCCTCGCGACCTGTTCCCGTGAATCGGCTATCGGCATTCGGTGTTCCTTCCTCGGATCTTCCGGCTCATCAGGATCGCGTTGTCCCCGTCGTCCGGATAGTATCCCCTGCGTAGACCATCGCTCTCGAAGCCCATCGCGGCATAAAGGGCGATGGCACCCGTGTTCTTCTCGCGGACCTCGAGCAGGATGCGGTCGAGTCCCAGTTCCCGGGCTTCCTCGATCATCCTCGCGACCAGTGCCCGTCCGATGCCGCGTCGGCGCGCGGCCGGGGCGACGGCGACGTCCATGACCTGCGCTTCGTCGAGGATGGCCCACATCCCGATATATCCGGCGACGCACCCTTCCTCGACCGCAACGAGATAGTGCGCGGCGGGGTTCGACGCGAGGTCCACGCGGATCGAACTCTCGCTCCAGGGCACGGCGAAGCTGGCGCGCTCCAGGGCGAGGATGGCCTCGGCGTCCGAGGGAACGGCGGGGCGGATGTTCACGGTCCGTTCCCCCGGGTTCCGGCTTCGCGTTCGGCCTGGGATGGGGACAGGTAGGATGCGGTCATCCCGGCGGGGTCGCCTAGATCTCCGGCGGCTGCCCGACGCTCGGCAAGCAAGGCCACGGACGAGGCGAGCGGGGACTGGAGCGCGCCGACCGCCACGTGGACATCGACTCCGGGTAGCAGCGCGCGGAGTCGTGTCGCATGGAGTTCTGCGCCATCACCGCACAGCACGACCGTCGCGCCCGGGTCGGTTTCGAGGGCTGTCGCGAGTGCGGCCGCGAAGTGCTCGACAGGCCGGTTGGCTTCTTCGGCCCACCGGTGCGCGCCCTCGCCGTCGACGACGCTGGCGAAGACCCGTCCGCTGCGCGCGTCGAGCATCGGACAGACGAGGAGATGGCGGGAAACGAGAAGCGGCAGGGCGAGCGCGTCGAGCGTCGATACTCCGTAGACCGGTTTGTTCGCTGCGAATGCCATCATCTGCAGCGTCGCGAGTCCGATGCGGATCCCCGTGTAGGAGCCGGGTCCGACGGTGCAGGCATAGGCCGACAGGTCGGCGTGCACGAGCCCGCAGCGATGCATCAGCTCCTCGAGGGCGGGCATGAAGGTCGTGGAGTGCGTACGCCCGAGCGAAAGCGTCGTTTCGCCCAGCACGGTTCCGTCCCGCACCAGGGCGATCGATGCGCTGCGGGTCGACGTGTCGGCGGCGAGGATCAGCATGTGGCCCCCTCCTCCCCTGCGGATGGGGAGCGCAATGCGGCGTATCGGGTGGTCAAGAGGGCCGCGTCCGTCTCCCGTCCGACCGGGAAGACGACGCGGATGTCGCGGAGGTCCTCCCCTTCATCGTCGCGCCGCTGCGCGATCACGTGGATCGCCGTCGGCGGAAGGACCTCCCGGACTCGTTCAGCCCATTCGACCACGCTGACCCCGTCGCCGTCGAGGACCTCGTCGAATCCGAGCGCGAGGAATTCCGCGGAGCCGGACAGGCGGTAGGCGTCGAAGTGGTGGAGCGCCAGCCGCCTCGACCCGGCGCCGTGCTCGATCAGCAGCGTGAAGGTCGGGCTGGACACCGCGCCGCGGACGCCGAGGCCCCGGGCGATGCCGGACGTCATGGCGGTCTTGCCGGCGCCGAGATCCCCGTCCATCGCGACCACGTCTCCGGGGCGGAGCCCCTCGGCAAGAGCCTCACCCAGCGCGGCCGTCTCCTCCCGCGAACGGGTGGTGAATCGGCGTTCAGGAACCATGGACGACGATTCCTCCGACGATCGTGCTGCGCACCTTCGTCCGCAGGTCCAGGGGGTGGCCCGTGAAGATGGCGATATCGGCTTCCTTGCCGGGCTCAAGTGAACCGACGCGGTCCTGCATCCCGCAGACGCGGGCGGCGTGGATCGTCACCGCGCGCAGGGCGGCTTCCTCGTCCATTCCCTCCCGGACGGCCATGGCGGCGCTGAGCAGGAGATGCTGGATGGGAATGCAGGGATGGTCGGTCATGATGGCCACCGGAATGCCCCGTGCCGCGAGGATTCCCGGGTTGCGGGCATCCGAGTTGCGGAGTTCGGGCTTGCTGCGATCGAGCATCAGCGGGCCGACGATGACCCCCTCGAGGCGGCTGCGACGGCTTGAATCGTTCATCGCCTCCAGCAGGGCATCGACGATTCGATATCCTTCGGTGGCGTGGTCGAGGGTGTAGCGCAGACCGAACTCCTCGCAGACGCGGATGGCGGTCAGCATGTCGTCGGCGCGATGCGCGTGGATCTTGAGCGGAATCTCGAGGGCCATCACCGGGCGGAGCGCTTCCAGCTTCATGTCGAATTCGGGGCGCTTGTCCTCGGCGCCGGCGTCCGCGCGGGCAACGGCCTTCGCATATCGGTCCGCCTTGAAAAGGGCCTCCCGCAGCAGAGCCGCGGTGGCCATGCGGGTGGCGGGAGCGAGGTTCTTCACCCCGTAGCTCTTCTTGGGATTCTCGCCGAAGGCGGCCTTCATGGCGGCGGGCGCGCGCAGGGTCATGGCGTCCACGTCCCGGCCGGCCGTCTTGAGGAAGGTGAACTGCCCACCCAGCACGTTTCCGCTGCCGGGGCCGGTCATCACCGAGGTGACGCCGCCGGTGAGGGCTTCCGAAAAGCAGCGGTCCTCGTGGTGGATGGCGTCCACCGAGCGCAGATGCGGGGTCACAGGGTCGGACGATTCGTTGCCGTCGTCTCCTTCGACACCGCCGCCATCGGCGAAGACGCCGAGATGGCAGTGTGCGTCGACCAGCCCGGGCATCACGATGCCACCGGCCGCGTCGACGACGCGGTCCACGCCGGCCGATGCAAGGTCCGCGGGTCCGTCCCCTTCACCGACTTCGACGATGCGGCCCTCGCGGCAGAGGACGAAGCCCCGCTCCAGGCGGCGCCCGTCCATGGGCCATACGGAACCTCCTCTGATCAGCAGCATGGCTTTCGCTTCCTTTCCCGTTCACAAGCAAACGGGACGAAGGCACACGTCCCTCGTCCCGTTCCAAATCGAAGGAATCGGCCTCTTATCTCTTGGAGAACTGGGAGGCTTTTCTCGCCTTCTTGAGACCGTACTTCTTGCGCTCCTTCATACGGGGGTCGCGCGTCAGGTATCCGGCCTTCTTGAGCACGGGGCGGAAGGACTCGTCGACCTTCAGCAGCGCGCGGGAGAGACCGTGGCGGATCGCGCCGGCCTGGCCCGAAAGCCCGCCGCCGACCGCCTTGCAGATCAGGTCGAACTTGTCTTCGTTCGCCGTCAGCACGAGGGGCTGCTTGACGATGATCTTCAGCGTCTCGAGACCGAAGTACTCTTCGAGCTCACGACCATTGACCGTGACGGTGCCCTTGCCGGGAACCATGCGGACACAAGCGACGGCGTTCTTGCGCCGGCCCGTTCCATAGAAGTAAACCTTGGTGGTCTTGGGTGCCTTAGTAGCCATGGATCGGTGCTCCTCCCTTCATCAGCCCAGGATCTTTAGGACTTCGGGCTGCTGAGCGGCATGCTCGTGCTCCGGTCCTGCATAGACCTTCAGTTTCTTGTAGATGGCGCGACCCAACGCGTTCTTGGGCAGCATGCCCTTGACGGCTAGTTCGAAGACCCTCTCCGGCTTGGTCCGCATCATCTGGCTGTACTGGATCTCCTTGAGACCTCCCGCGTAACCGGTGTGATAGCGGTACATCTTCTGTTCGAGCTTGCGTCCGGTGAGGACGATCTTGGCGGCGTTCACGACGATCACGTAATCGCCCGTGTCGAGGAAGGGGGTGAATTCCGGCTTGTGCTTGCCGCGCAGCACCCTCGCCACTTCACTGGCCGCACGACCGAGGACGAGTCCCTCGACGTCGACGACGAGCCATTTCCGCTTGATTTCCGAGGCTTTCGCCACATATGTCTTCATCTGTCCTGTCTACCTCCGTTCTGCATCCAACGGCCTTCGCCGCAGAATCCTTCGTTTTGCTTCCCCATCATAGCGAGGCCGGCGGGGCATGTCAAGCACGATTTGCGATAGAGTACTGGAGCTTGCGTTTTCTCGCGTTTTCGAGGTGTTTTGCGCTCCACCCCGGCTTTCGCACGGCGAGCCGCATGGGGCCTCTTCGAGTCCCCTTTCGTCGCTCCACGGGTGGAGCATGGGTGACCTCCCCGCGGTCCCTCCCGCAGGCCTCGACCCCGGGGT
>CAXNDY010000073.1:0-5721 GCA_964201095.1 Saccharofermentanales bacterium | reverse complement strand
GCGTACCGCCGGAAAAGGACCACGTCAAGGCCAAGCTGATCCCTCCTAGGTGGTGTGTGGACGTTGGGAAGGGAGTTCGTCCACTGCCGATGGCATCCTTGTCATGATAGCACAAGAAGCGGGGGGCAACCATTCGGAAATGAGCACGAATCGGTGTGAAAACAGCCCGTTCCGTACCCAATCGCGGATGGAAGTGGTACGATATCCATCGGATTCGGCTTCAAACCGCGAAAGGCCGTCGGAGGTGCCCCCATGATCGGTGTCCGCGATGTCGAGAAGTCCTTCGGCAAGGAAAAGGTCCTCAGGGGAATCACCCTCTCCATCGCCCCGGGGGAGGTCTTCGGCCTGCTCGGTCCCTCCGGGTCGGGCAAGACGACGATGATCCGCATCCTCGCGGGGACGCTGGCCGCCGATGCGGGCGAAGTCACGCTCGACGGCGTGCGCATGCCGCAGCGGAAGAGTCTTGCGCGCATCGGGTTCATGCCCCAGTACGATGCCCTCTATAATGACCTGAGCGGCCTCGACAACCTCCTCTTCTTCGGCCGGTTGTACCGGATGAGCGGAGGCCGCCTCCGCAAGCGCATCGACGAGGTGCTCGAACTCACCGACCTCGGCGCGGACCGCAGGAAAAGGGTCGCGAACTACTCCGGCGGCATGAAGAAGCGGCTGTCGCTCGCGACGGCCCTGCTCCACGGGCCGGACGTCCTGCTGCTCGACGAGCCGACCGTCGGCATCGACCCCGTGCTGCGCCGCACCATATGGGAGGAGTTCGGCCGTCTGCGCGCCGAAGGCCGCACGCTGGTCGTCACCACCCATGTGATGGAGGAGGCCGACCGCTGCGACCGGGCGGGGCTGCTTTACGGCGGGCGGATGATCGCCTGCGGAGCCCTGCCCGCCCTGAAGGCGTCCTCCCCCGACGGAACCCTGGAAGGCCTCTTCTTCCAGGCGGCGAGGTGACCGGCATGGAAACGTTCGCCATCATGGTCCGCGTCATCAAGCAGGTAGTCGGCGACAAGCGTACCGTCGCCCTGATCCTCGTCGTGCCCGTCCTGATGATCGCCTTGATCTGGCTGCTTCTGGGCGAGACGGGATACATCCCCGAGGTGGCCGTCGCGGACCTGCCGACCCGGCTCGAGACGCGTCTCGTGGACGATGGCAAGGTCGTCGTCACCGGTATGACCCTGCAGCAGGCGCTGGACGCCGTGAAGGACGGGTCGAAGGATGCGGCGGTCTGGGTCGATGGCGACGGGAAGCTCCGGCTGCGGTTCGAGGCCAGCGACCCCGGCAAGGACGCGCTCGTCATGAAAGCGCTGCAGAACGCGCTTCAGGAGCTCTCCCCGGCCGGCGTACCCGGACTGCTTTCGCCCCCGACGGCGGAATACCTCTTCGACATCAACAGCAAGAGCACGTTCGACAGCATGGGTTTCGTGCTGCTCGGCGTCCTCGCCTTCTTCTACGTCTTCATCCTGGCGGGAATCTCGTTCGTGCGCGAACGGACCGGCTCCACGCTGGAGCGCCTCCTCGCCTCGCCCGTGCGCCGCAGCCAGGTCGTCCTGGGCTACACAGCCGGATTCGGGCTGTTCGCCATGATCCAGTGCACCATCATGGTCGTCTTCGCGGTGACCGTCCTCGGACTCCACATCGCAGGTTCCCTCGCGCTGACCGTGCTGGTGATGGTCCTGCTCGGTCTCGCCGCCACCGCGATCGGCGCCTTCGCCTCGATCTTCGCCGAGAACGAATTCCAGATCATGCAGTTCATCCCCGTCTTCGTCGTTCCACAATTCTTCTTTTCCGGCATGATCTCCCTGGACACGATTCCACTGGGGCTCGGCGTCCTCTCGAGGATCATGCCGGTCTACTATGCCTGCGACGCCCTGCGCGAGGTGCTCGTGAAGGGGGCCGGCTTCGTCGACGTGCTCCCGCAGATGGGTGTGCTGTGCGGATTCGTGGGGCTGTTCTCCATCGCGAACATACTGGCCCTGAAGAAACATCGGAGGCTCTAGCATGGAAACGGGAACCTTCTACTTCGCGGCCGTCTTCGTGGCGGGCCTGCTCTCCTTCCTCTCCCCCTGCACGATTCCGCTGCTGCCCGTCTACTTCGCCTATCTCTCCAAGGAGGCCGCCGGACGTCCCATCCGCGCGAAGGGCTTCGTCGACGTCGGACTCGTCGCCCGCACGCTGGTGTTCGTCCTCGGTCTGTCCTCGGCCTTCTTCCTGCTCGGCTTCGGCGCCGGTGCTCTGGGCGCTCTGCTGAACGGTCCCGTCTTCCGCATCGCCATGGGCGTCGTCGTGATCCTCATGGGTCTCTACCAGACCGGATTGATCCCCATTCCGTTCCTGTCCCGCGAGTTCAAGGCGGAAAGCCAACGTGCCGCAGCGGGCGGGTTCATTGGTGCCTTCGTCCTCGGATTCACGTTCAGCTTCGGCTGGACCCCCTGCGCCGGCCCCGTCCTCGCCACCGTCGTCGGCCTGGCCTCGCAGCAGGGTGGAGCCCTCTACGGCGCCTTCCTGCTCGTGGTGTACGCACTGGGACTGGCGCTGCCGTTCGTCCTGATTTCCCTCGCTTCGACCCTGCTGCTGCGTGCATTCAAGAAGCTCACGCCCCACCTCGGCTGGCTGCGCGTCGTCGGCGGCGTGCTGATCGTGGCGATGGGCGTGCTGCTTCTCCTCGACAGGATGACCTGGCTCGTCGGGCTTTTCGCCTGACCACTCTGGAGGGATTGACATGACACATGGAAGAATCCCCGAGAACCCGAACCGCGACGTCGCCTTCGACGCCGCGCGCCTGCGCTCCATCCACCTCGCCGGCGGCTGCTTCTGGGGCGTCGAGGCCTACATGGCGCGCATCCCCGGCGTGGCCGACGCGGTATCGGGCTACGCGAACGGGCGCACGGACAACCCCACCTATGAGGATGTCTGCCGGCGCGGCACCGGACACGTCGAAGCCGTGCGCGTGCTGTACGACCCCGCGCGCATTCCGCTGAAGGCGCTGCTCGAAGCGTACCTGCGCATCATCGACCCCACGACGCGAAACCGTCAGGGGAACGACGTCGGCACGCAGTACCGCACCGGCATCTACTTCGAATCGGAAGCCGACGCCGCGGTCGCCCGGGAGGTCCTGGACGAGGAGCGGCGCCGGCACGCGCGCCCCGTGGTGACAGAACTCGAGCCGCTGCGCAACTGGACGACGGCCGAAGAGTACCACCAGGACTATCTGGAGAAGAACCCCGACGGCTACTGCCACGTCGACTTCGGCATGCTGCGGGCCATCCCGGTCCCCGTACCGGTGGTCGCGCCGGTCTCCTGGCGCCGTCCGACCGACGCCGAACTCGAGGCCGGCCTCACGGACCTGCAGGTGTCGGTGCTGCGCGACGCCGCGACCGAGCCTCCCTTCCGCAACGAATACTGGGACGAGCACCGCGCGGGTCTCTACGTCGATCGCGGAACCGGCGAGCCGCTTTTCTCTTCGAACGACAAGTTCGACTCGGGCTGCGGCTGGCCGAGCTTCACGCGCCCCATCGACGACGCGTCGGTCCTGGAGAAGGTGGACAGGACCCTCGGCATGCGCCGGACCGAAGTACGCAGCCGGGCCGGGGACTTCCACCTCGGCCACGTCTTCGAGGATGGCCCCAAGGCCAAGGGCGGTCTCCGCTACTGCATCAACAGCGCCGCCGTGCGCTTCGTGCCCCTGGAGGACCTGGAGCGGGAAGGCTACGGCGCGTACCGGAAGTACGTCGAAACCTGAAGGGGGAACTGGAACCATGGAGAGGAGAACCCCATGAACCAGCGCCAAAGAAAGAAACGGGACAAGCGGACCGAAGCCAAGGCCCGCACGCGCGTCCTGTTCAACACCGGGACGCAGGTCCATGCGCCCGACAAGGGACGCGGGTCGTACCGGCGCAAGAAGAAGGCGGACGGAGACGAGAGGAACGGGGAGTAGCGGACGCTGCGTTCCCGCGCGGTCTATTTCCCCTGAAGACCGGACACGCGGCGCTGCTTCGCGGATCGTGCCGTTTCCTGCGGCTTCCCCTTGGTGTTCTTCTTCCGCTTCTGTCGGATCAGAAGGAAGAGACCGACGAGCAGTCCGAGGCCCAGAGCGGCCAGCCCGCCGATCGCGAGGCCGGACAGGCGTGGGACCTTCGTGAAGAACGCCGTGACCACGGCCGTCTTGTCCGGCATCACGAAGCTCGTGCCCAGCACCGGAAGACCGTTGACCTTTAGTGAGTCTTCCGAGAGCTTATAACCATCCACCGGCGTGAGGGTCAGCTGAATGGTTTCTCCAGCCACGGCGGACGTCTTGTCGGCGGTGATGGTGCCGTACCCGACCGCCGCGATCTTGACATCGTGGGCTGTCGCCGACGTCTCGGCGTAAACGGCCGCATGGGTGGTGAGAAGGACTGGAAGGATGGCGAGAGTCGCGAAGACCGCCGCCAGGGCGCGAGGGGTTTTCATGGGTGCCTCCTTGGAAGGACGTTGCTTCCAATGCGATTCTACCATTTCGAACGTGGCGTCGACGAAGTGGCCCTTCGGTGGGCGCTCGCACCGTTCCTCCGGGAAGCGGAAAGGCGGCCTCCTCTTTCGAAGGAGACCGCCTTTTGCATGTCGCGGGCTTGGACCTTGATTCCGATTCCAAGCGAGGATTTCTCGCTCTATATTTTCTCCCGCTTGGTGTAGCTGGTGTGGAGCAGCTCGTGGGCCTTGTCGCCATAGGGCTTGCCGAGGAATTCGCCGTAGAGGCGCATGACGTCCTGGTTCTCGTGGGAACGGCGGATGGTCTTGGTGCGGTCCTCGCTGTATAGGGCCGCGGCGCGCTTCTTCAGGATCTCGATGTCGCCGTGGTGGTAGGGCTGTCCACCGCCGCCGATGCAACCGCCGGGGCAGGCCATGGTCTCGATGGCGTGGTACTGGACCTCGCCGCGCTGGATGCGCTCGAGCAGCTTGCGCGCGTTGCCGAGACCGTGGGCGATGGCGATGCGGATGGGCGTGCCGTTGATGTCGACCGTGGCCTCGCGGATGCCTTCCAGCCCGCGGAGCTGCACGAAGTCGACGTTCTCGAGCCGGGTGTTCGTGAGCCATTCGTAGGCGGTGCGGAGCGCCGCTTCGATGACGCCGCCGGTGGTTCCGAAGATGACGGACGCGCCGGAGGACTGGCCCATGGGGTTGTCGAACTCCTCCTCGGGCAGGCCGGCGAAGTCCATTCCGGACTCGCGGATCATGCGGCCGAGCTCGCGGGTGGAGAGGACGTAGTCGACGTTCATCTCGCCTTCGCCGGAAAGCTCCGGACGGGCGGCCTCGTACTTCTTGGCGAGACAGGGCATGATGGAGACGATCACGAGGTCCTTGGGGTCGACGCCGAGCTTGGTGGCCAGGTAGGTCTTGGCGACGGCGCCGAACATCTCGTGGGGGGACTTGCAGGTGGAGGGGATGTCGAGCAGATCGGGGAAGTTGTGCTCGAAGAACTTGACCCAGGCCGGGCAGCAGCTGGTGAGGATGGGGAGGGTGCCGCCGTGCTGCAGGCGGTGGACGAACTCGGACGCCTCCTCGATGATGGTGAGGTCGGCGGCGAAGTCGGTGTCCATGACGTGGTCGAACCCGAGGCGGCGGAGCGCGGTGACCATCTTGCCGGTGACGCGGGAACCCGGCTCCATGCCGAACTCCTCGCCGAGGGCGACGCGGATCGCGGGCGCGGTCTGGGCGATGACCACCTTGCCGGACTTGTTG
>CAXNDY010000072.1:0-5745 GCA_964201095.1 Saccharofermentanales bacterium | reverse complement strand
TCCGCCTGCGCCAGGAAGCCGTGGCGGACATGAAGGACCGGTTCCTCGACCGCCAGGAACTGCGCGAAGCGCTGAAGGGTCTTGCGGACATCGAGCGTCTCACCGGCAAAGCCGCCCTGGGAAGTCTGAACGCCCGCGAGGCCGTTGCCCTTCGATTCGCGCTGTCGCGGCTACCGTACCTCCGCGAACTCGCCGCGCGCTTCCACGGACCGATGCTGGAGGGTCTGCTCGAGAGGATGGATCGGGTGCCGGAGCTTACCTCCCTGCTCGAATCCGCCCTGGCGGACGACCCGCCGACCGGACTGAAGGAAGGCGGCCTGATTCGTGTCGGCTTCGACGCCGAGGTCGACCGGCTGCGTTCGGCCGCCACGGACGGGAAGGGATGGATCGCCGCACTGGAGACGACGGAACGGGAACGTACCGGCATCCGGAGCCTCAAGGTCGGCTACAACCGCGTCTTCGGGTACTACATCGAGGTCACGAAGTCCAACCTGACCCAGGTGCCGGACGACTACCAGCGACGCCAGACCACCGCGAATGGCGAACGGTACATCACGCCTGCCCTCAAGGAGATGGAGGACACGATCCTCGGCGCCGAGCAGCGTTCCATCCAGCTCGAATACGAGCTGTTCTGCGGACTCCGCGACCGGATCTCCACCGAATCCGAGCGGCTGCTCGCCACCGCTTCCGCAGTCTCCCACCTGGATCTCTTCGCTTCCCTGGCGGAGCTGGCCGACCGCGAAGGCTACTGCCGCCCGGACGTCGACCTGTCCGACGCCCTCGAGATCGACGACGGGCGTCACCCCGTGGTCGAACAGGGGCTCGGTGCCGGCCGCTTCGTCCCCAACGACACCGCGCTCGACCTGCAGGACAACCGACTGATGGTCCTCACCGGACCCAACATGGCCGGCAAGTCGACCTACATGCGCCAGGTGGCCTTGATCGCCCTGCTCGCCCAGACCGGCTCCTTCGTGCCGGCACGACGGGCCCGCATCGGCGTCGTGGACCGCATCTTCACGCGGGTGGGCGCCTCCGACGACCTGGCGTCCGGCCAATCCACCTTCATGGTCGAGATGACCGAAGTCGCGGGGATCCTGGCCCACGCCACGCGACGCAGCCTGCTGGTGCTCGACGAGATCGGACGCGGCACCAGCACCTACGACGGCCTCTCCATCGCCTGGGCCGTCATCGAGTACGTCTCCGACGCGGACCGCATCGGGGCGCGGACGCTCTTCGCGACCCACTACCACGAACTCACCGACCTCGAGGGACTCGTGTCCGGCGTCGTCAACTACCGCGTCGCCGTCGACGAACGTTCCGGTGAAGTCGTCTTCCTGCACCGGATCGAGAAGGGCGGGTCCGACGACAGCTACGGCATCGAGGTCGCGCGCCTCGCCGGGGTACCCGATGCCGTCGTCCAGCGTTCCCGGGAGCTTCTCGTGACGTTGGAGAAGGAACGCGGGGTCCGCGACCGACTCAAGGTGCGGAAGGGCGCGGCCAGACCCATGGACGGCCAGATCGACCTCTTCTCCGCCTCCATCGCCATGAAGGCGGCGGACGGACTGCTGGACGAGCTCAAGGCGCTCGAGGTCTCGAAGATGACGCCGCTGGACGCCCTGAACGTGCTTTTCGACCTGCAGCAGCGCGCCCGGCGCAATCCCCGGAACGGGTGACAGGAGGGACCGCCATGGGCCGGATCCATCTTCTCGATGAAATCACCGCCAACAGCATCGCCGCCGGAGAGGTCGTCGAACGACCCGCTTCCGTCGTCAAGGAACTCTGCGAGAACGCCATCGACGCCGGGGCCTCGGTACTCGTCGTCGAGATCCGGAACGGTGGCGTGGCCTTGATATCCGTGTCGGACAACGGAGTCGGCATGGATTCCGAGGATGCGCTCGCCGCCTTCGGGCGCCACGCCACCAGCAAGATCGCATCGATCGAGGACCTCGACACGATCGCGACGCTCGGATTCCGCGGGGAGGCACTGGCCAGCATCGCCGCCGTGTCGAAGGTCACGCTCACGACGCGTCGCATCGAGTCCGACACCGGCACTCTGGTCCGGTATGAAGGGGGTCACCTCCTCCAGCACGCGCCGACGGGGTGTCCCCAGGGGACGCGGATCGTGGTGGAGAATCTCTTCTTCAATACGCCGGCCCGGTTCAAGTTCCTGAAGAAGGATGCCACCGAGGCCTCCCAGGTGTCGGATGTCCTCGGACGCATGGCGCTGGCCTGCCCGGGCGTGTCGTTCCGCCTCGTGTCCAATGGCGTCGAAGTGCTGCATTCCCCCGGCAACAACGACTTGAAGAGCGCGATCTTCTCCGTCTATGGTCGGGAGACCGCGGAGTCCCTCGTCGCCGTCGAATCCGCGGAGTCCGTGGTCCATGTCTCCGGTTTCGTCGGTCAGCCTTCCTTCGCGCGAAAGTCCCGTCAGTCCCAGACGCTGTTCGTCAACGGACGCCTCGTCCGATCGAAGGCGGTGACCTCGGCCATCGACCGCGCCTTCGACACCCTGCTGATGAAGGACCACTTCGCCTTTTCGGTCCTTTCGCTCGGTGTCCCGCCCAACCTCGTCGACGTCAACGTCCACCCCCAGAAGATGGAGGTCCGGTTCTGGAACGACGGAGAGGTCTTCTCCGCGGTGCATGGCGCCGTCCGAAGGGCGCTGCTCGCCGGCATCCACATCCCCGCGAAGCCGCAGGGCAGGGAAGAGGATGCCGGGTCGAGCCCGTCGTCCACGGAACGTGCTCCCTTCTATGAACAGGTGCCCCTTCCACCCGTTCGCGTCCAGGAAACCGTTGCCTTTCCGACCCCATCACCCATTGCGGGTCCGGTTGCCATGACGAAGCCCGATGCCGCGGCACGGACCCCAGACGACTCCACCGTCCCAGCGCCCCCGACGTTCGCTCCACGCGTCGAGAATCTGAAGGAGGCCCGCCCCGTGGGACGCCTCTTCCAGACCTACCTGCTCCTGGAACTCGGCGAAGACCTCCTGCTGGTCGACCAGCACGCCGCCCACGAACGCATCCTATACGAACGTCTGGTCCAGCGCTTCGAGCGGCATGAGACGATTTCACAGCCCCTCCTCGCGCCATTGGTCGTCGAAATGACCTCCTCCGACCTCTCGACGGCGTCGGAATCGGCTGACCTGCTCCATGGCCTGGGCTTCGACTTCGAATTCTTCGGGCCGCATTCCGTCATGCTTCGCGCCGTCCCGGTTCCATACCGCGCGATGGAGCCTCGTGCCGCTTTCCTTGCCGCGGTCGACGGGCTCGATGCCGTTTCGCCATCCGACCCCGAGTCCATTCGGGAACTGCTCCATACGGTTGCCTGCAAGGCCGCCGTCAAGGCCCACGACACCCTGGACGACCGGGAGGCGGCCGCACTTCTGGCGGACCTGCAGACCATCGAGAACCCCTACACGTGCCCCCATGGTCGCCCGGTTATCATCCGCATTCCGAAGCACGAGCTGGAAAAGCGTTTCAAGAGGATCGTCTGATGCCTCCTCGCATCCTCGTCGTCACGGGACCCACGGCCAGCGGAAAGACCGCCGCCGCCCTGGAACTGTGCCTGCACCTCGGCGGAGAACTCGTGTCGGCCGACTCCATGCAGATCTATCGCGGGATGGACGTCGGCACCGCGAAGTCCAGCCCCGAGGAGCGCAGGGGGGTGCCCCACCACATGATCGACCTCCTCGACCCGGACCAGCCCTTCAGCGTCGCGGACTACGCGACTGCGGCACGCTCCGCCCTTCGCGACATCCTCGACCGCGGTCGGGTGCCGGTCGTCTGCGGGGGTACCGGTCAATACGTCTCCGCTCTGGTCGAGGAGCTGGTCTTCCACGCCTCGCCGCGGGACGAAGTCGTTCGAGAAAGACTGCAGGCCGAAGCGGACACCGTCGGCGGTGCTGCGATGCTGGAGCGTCTCCGCTGCATCGACCCGGAAGCAGCCGGTCGCCTGCACCCCAACGACCGCCGGCGGATCCTGCGCGCTCTGGAGGTGTTCGAGACCACCGGCCGGACCTTCACCGAGATGAACCTTCTTTCACACCCCGAGGTGAGGGCATTCGATTTCCGAACCTACGTCCTGCATCCGGACAAGGAGGTCCTGTATCGACGCTGCGACCTCCGCGTAGAACAGATGATGGAGAAGGGACTCCTCCGGGAAGTAGAAGGACTGCTCGCGAAGGGAGTCTCCCCGAACGCCCAGTCCATGCAGGCCATCGGCTACAAGGAACTCGCGGCATTTCTGGACGGGAAGGGAACCCTTTCGGACTCCATCGAACGGATCCAGCAGGCTACGCGCAACTACGCGAAGAGGCAGCTGACCTGGTTCCGCGGATGGAAGGATGCGTCCTGGATCGACGTGGATACCGGGGAGGAATCGGGAATCCCAGGGAGAATCCAGTCCGATTTCACCATGTAAAGACAAAAGGACGTTCTTTCGTACTGCTATCATGAAAAAAAGACGGTGAAGCGTCTCCATTCCGCGTTCAAATCGGATAGAATAGCACCACGGCTACCCAGCAAGGGAGGCGAATCGGTTAGGAGGACGACATCATGAGCAACACTCCAATGAACGTGCAGGAGATCTATCTGAACAAGCTGAGGAGAACCGAGACACAAGCCAAGGTGCATCTCATCGATGGAACCCAGCGCATCGGTCGAGTCATCGTCTTCGATTCGGCAGTCATCATTCTTCAGATCCTCGGGAACGAGGTCACCCTGTTCAAGAACAATCTCATCATGATCGAACCCATGGACCCGAATTTCCGCGTCTTCAGCGAAGAATTCCGTTCGGGCTCGTCGGGAACTTCCTATATGCATGGAGGGGACAAGAACGGCAACCATGGCGAGGGCGGGCTTCCGGTGGGAGAGAGCATGGTCTTCCGCATTCCGCAGCTAAAGAGACCGAACGAGCCGTACTACCCGTCCTAGGATCCGCGTTTCGGCATCCACGGGTATCGGGTTGTACTCTGGGTTCCGGGGCTGAAGCGTATAGACTTCGCCTTCCTTGGAAAGCACCTTCACGGTGGCGTCGTCGCCGATCAGTGCGACGACGACGTCTCCTGGAGAGGCCTGGTTCTGTCTGCGCACGAGGACGAGGTCTCCCGAAAGGATTCCGGCGTCGCGCATGCTGTCCCCTCGGACCTCCAGGAGGAAGGACTCCGCGTCCTGTGGAACGAAGGAGGTCGGAAGCTCGTAGTACCGTTCGATGTTCTGATGCGCCAGAATGGGGATACCGGCGGTCACGACGCCCAGAAGGGGGACTTCCGACAATCGCGGTTCGGGCGTAGAACCGAGGCTGATGGCTCTTCTTCGCCCACTGGCGACTTCGAGGCGACCCGAATCCTGAAGACGCTGCAGGTGGCTGTGGACGGTGGAAGTGGACTTGATGCCCGTGGCGTCGCAGATCTCGCGCACGGAAGGTGCGTAGCCTTCCTGCCGAACGAAGTCCGTGATGAAGTCGAAGATCAGGGTCGCCGTGGAGGTGAGGTTCTTTCGAGTGAAGGGCCGTGTGGTCATGCCGTGCCTCCGATTCGCCGAATCAAGCCGGGGATTCGCTCCCGCGGTTCCGATATCGACATTATACTGCTCCTTCGGAAACGGGTCAAACATATGTTCGTTTTCGTACAGGAATCCCTGGTCCTTGTGCTGCCATGCCTCGAGATGTCGAATCAAGAGTCATCTGCTATAATCTCCATGAACCGGATCGGCCGCATTTCGGAACGATTCGGGAGAAGGTGAG
>CAXNDY010000071.1:0-5768 GCA_964201095.1 Saccharofermentanales bacterium | reverse complement strand
CCTCCGACCCTTTTCGTGGCCTCGGTCGACGCGGCTTCCGGCGCAGCGGCGCGCAGCCTCTGCCACCGGGTGCGCCGCGCGGGGATCTCCGCCGAGACCGACTGGAACGAACGCAGCCTCAAGGCGCAGATGAAGGCGGCCAACCGCATGGGCGTCCGATACACGGTGGTTCTCGGCGGTGACGAGACCTCGTCCGGACGGGCGAAGCTGAAGGACATGTCGGACGGCTCGGAGCGGGAAGTCGCTCTGGACCGACTCACCGAAGAACTGGAATAGGGAAGGGGTACGGACGAATGGCGGAAAGCATGAAGGGCTGGAACAGGACGTGTCGATGCGCCGAATTGGGCGAGGGCGACGTCGGGCGGGACGTGACGCTGATGGGCTGGTGCCACAAGCAGCGCGACCTGGGTGGCCTCGTGTTCGTCACGCTCCGCGACCGGAGCGGCGAGATCCAGCTGGTCGCCGACGAGTCCTCTCCGACCGAGGCGCGTGAATCGGCGGTCCGGATCCGCAGCGAATTCGTCGTCGCCGTTCAGGGACGCGTTTCGCTGCGCAAGGCCCCGAACCCCAACATGCCGACCGGAAGCATCGAGGTCCGCATCGACCGCGTCCGCATCCTGAGCGAGTCCGAAACCCCGCCGTTCTATATCGAGGAGGACGTGCAGGCCAACGAGCCACTCCGCCTGAAGTACCGATACCTCGACCTGCGCCGTCCCGACATGCAGCGGACGCTGTTCTTCCGCCACCGCCTCGCGAAGCTCGCCCGAGACTATTTCGACCGCGAAGGCTTCATCGAGGTCGAGACCCCGATGCTGACGAAGAGCACGCCGGAAGGGGCGCGGGATTACCTCGTGCCCAGCCGCGTCCACCATGGGACCTTCTACGCCCTTCCACAGTCGCCGCAGCTCTTCAAGCAACTGCTCATGCTGGCCGGATACGACCGCTACATGCAGATCGCCCGCTGCTTCCGCGATGAGGACCTCCGCGCGGACCGCCAGCCGGAATTCACGCAGATCGACCTCGAGATGGCTTTCGTCGACGTAGACGACGTGATTTCCGTCAATGAGGGATTCCTCGCGCTGGCTTTCCGGGAACTGCTCGGCGTGGAGATCGCACTACCGATTCCCCGGATGACCTTTCGCGAAGCCATGCGGCGCTATGGCTCCGACAAGCCGGACCTGCGCTTCGGCATGGAACTCGTCGACGTCTCCGATCTGGTGAAGGACAGTTCATTCCGCGTCTTCGCCGATGCCGTCGCCACCGGCGGCAGCGTCCGGCTCGTCCGCGCCGAAGGGGCTTCCGGAATGGGGCGCAAGGAGATCGACGCGCTCGGAGAGTTCGTGAAGACCTACCGCGCCAAGGGACTCGCTTGGATCTCCGTCGAGGACGAATTGCGCGGATCCGTCCTGAAGGTCCTGACCCGGGCGGAGATCGACGCCATGATCGAACGCGCCGGCGCGAAGAAGGGCGACGTGCTGTTCCTCGTCGCGGACCAGGACAAGGTCGTCTTCGACGCCCTCGGCCAGCTGCGCTGCGAGCTCGCCCGCCGCCTCGGGCTGCTGAAGCCCGGCGACTACAGGCTTCTGTGGGTGACGGAGTTCCCGCTGCTCGAGTACGACGAGGAGGCCGGACGCTTCGTCGCGATGCATCACCCCTTCACCTCGCCCATGGACGAGGACCTGGCCGCGATGGAGACCGACCCGGGTTCCGTGCGCGCCAAGGCCTACGATATCGTGCTGAACGGCACCGAGCTCGGCGGAGGCAGCATCCGCATCCATGACCAGACGCTCCAGAAGCGGATGTTCACCCTCCTCGGATTCACCGAAGAGCAGGCGCAGCACCGCTTCGGTTTCCTTCTCGACGCCTTCCGCTACGGCGTCCCGCCGCACGGTGGACTGGCCTACGGTCTCGACCGCATCGTGATGCTGCTGACCGGCCGCGACAGCATCCGCGACGTCATCGCCTTCCCCAAGGTCCAGACCGCGGCCTGCCTGATGACGGAAGCTCCCTCGGACGTCGACCCGAAGCAGCTCGACGAGCTCGGCATCCGTCTGATGGAAGGAGATCCCTCATGAGTCCCGAAAACGAGAAGAGCCACGTCGTCCTGCGCGAGGTGCTCGACTGGCTCCGCCACATCCTGATCGCCGTCCTGATCGGACTTCTCCTCGTCCTCTTCGTGGTCCAGCGCAACGAAGTGATCGGGAGCTCCATGGAACCCGCTCTCCACACCGGGGACCAGCTGATCGTGGAGAAAGTCAGCAAACTGGTCGGCGGCATCCACTACGGCAACATCATCACCGTCGATGCCCAGGGCCTGCCCGGCCACATCGGCGAGAAGAACATCATCAAGCGCGTCATCGGGCTCTCCGGCGACACGATCGAGATCAGGGACGGCAGGGTCTACCGGAACGGTGCCGCGATCGACGAACCCTATCTCTCCGGAATGGTCACCCGGGAGGGGAACCCGACCTATTCGAAGGTCACCCTCGTGGACGGCCAGATCTACGTGCTCGGGGACAACCGCGAGGTCAGTCTCGACAGCCGCCGCTTCGGTCCCATCGGCAAGGAGCGGGTCATCGGCCACGTTCTGCTCCGCTTCTATCCTTTCGCCGCCATCGGGGTTCCGTAGGCATGGCATCGGATAGACAGAGCCATATCCGAAACTTCTGCATCATCGCCCACATCGACCACGGCAAGTCGACCCTGGCCGACCGCATGATCGAGCATACCGGGGTTCTCACCATGCGCGAGATGCAGAGCCAGGTGCTCGACAACATGGACATCGAGCGGGAGCGCGGCATCACCATCAAGGCGCAGGCCGTCCGCATGGTGCACCGCTCCGTCGTCGACGGCGAGGAGTACATCCTCAATCTCATCGACACCCCGGGTCACGTGGACTTCAACTACGAGGTCTCCCGCAGCCTGGCCGCCTGCGAGGGAGCCGTGCTGGTGGTGGACGCCGCCCAGGGAATCGAGGCGCAGACCCTCGCGAACGTCTATCTGGCGCTCGACGCGAACCTCGAGATCCTGCCCGTGATCAACAAGATCGACCTGCCCTCGGCGCAACCCGACGTCGTCCGCCAGGAGATCGAGGAGATCATCGGCCTCGACGCCTCGACCGCCCCTCTCGTGTCCGCCAAGAACGACATCAACATCGACGAGGTCCTCGAACAGATCGTGAAGCACATCCCTGCCCCGACGGGCGACGAGGAAGCTCCGCTCAAGGCCCTGATCTTCGACTCGAAATACGATACCTACCGCGGCGTCATCGTCCACGTCCGGGTCATGGATGGAAAGCTGCGCCCCGGCGACCGCATCCTGATGATGTACACCGGCAAGGAATTCATCGTCACCGAGGTCGGCACCTTCCGCCCCGGCGAGCTGCTGCCCACGGAGATCCTGCAGTCCGGGGACGTCGGCTACATCGTGGCGAGCATCAAGAACGTGGTCGACACGCACGTGGGCGACACCGTGACGCTGTCCGAGCGGCCGACGGAGATCCCGCTGCACGGCTACAAGAAGGTCCAGCAGATGGTCTTCTGCGGCATCTACCCGGCCGACGGCGCGAAATACCCCGATCTCCGGGACGCCCTCGAAAAGCTGCAGCTCAACGACGCGGCCTTCTCCTTCGAGCCGGAGACCTCCGTCGCGCTGGGCTTCGGCTTCCGTTGCGGCTTCCTGGGGCTCCTCCACCTCGAGGTCATCCAGGAGCGGCTCGAAAGGGAATTCCTTCTCGACCTCGTCACGACCGCACCCAGCGTCGTGTATCGGGTCTTCGGAATCGGCGGCGCGATGACCCTGATCTACAACCCGACGAACCTGCCTCCCGTGACCGAGATCTCGTTCATGGAGGAGCCGGTCGTCCGCGCCAACATCATGACGCCGACCGAATACGTGGGCAACATCATGGAACTCTGCCAGGAGCGGCGCGGCACGTTCCGCACCATGGACTACATCGACCCGAAGCGCGTGAACATGCATTACGACATGCCCTTGAACGAGATCATCTACGACTTCTTCGATGCGCTCAAGTCCCGGACGCGCGGCTATGCCTCGCTCGATTACGAACTGACCGGCTATGCCCGTTCCGAGCTGGTGAAGCTCGACATCCTCCTCAACAACGAGGTCGTCGACGCCCTCTCCTTCATCGTCCACAAGGACAAGGCCTACGCCCGCGGACGCCGCATGGCGGAGAAGCTGAAGGAGACCATCCCGAAGCACCAGTTCGAGATTCCCATCCAGGCCTGCATCGGAGGCAAGATCATCGCCCGGGAGACCGTCCAGGCCTTCCGCAAGGACGTTCTCGCGAAATGCTACGGCGGCGACATCACCCGCAAGAAGAAGCTTCTCGAGAAGCAGAAGGAGGGGAAGAAGAGGATGCGCCAGGTGGGCAGCGTCGAAGTTCCCCAGGATGCCTTCATGAGCGTCCTGAAACTCGACGACTGATTCGTCCGCAAGTCCCGTCTTCCGCTATGAATCGCGGGGACGGTTGCGTATAATGTCCTTGACGCGGGCGTGGCGGAATTGGCAGACGCGACGGATTTAGGTTCCGTTACAGAGATGTGTGGGGGTTCGAGTCCCTTCGTCCGCACCAGGAGCACAGGAGGAGACCCATGAAGAAGATCTGCGAGGTCCTGGCGGGCACACCCCTCTTCGAGGGGATCGACCACGAGGTCTTCGGCGAGCATTGCGGCAAGACCAGCCTTCGCATCGTCTGGAAAGGCGAGATGCTCGCGGTCGAGGGAGACGAATGCACCGGCATCGGCATCGTGCAGGAAGGCCAGCTCGCGATGCAGAAGTACACGAGCAGCGGCGACTGCGCGACGCTCGGACTGATGGGACCCGGCGAGATGTTCGGCGAGTCGCTTCTCTTCGGGCATGCGAAGTTCTATTCGGTCACCATCGAAGCCGTCACCAATTCCCGTGTGCTGATCCTCCCCAAGGACGCGGTACTCGCGCTGCTCGACGCGAATCCGAAGATCATGAAGAATTTCCTGGGCATCATGTCCGACCGCGTCTGCATGCTCAACCGACGCATCACGCTGCTCTCGCAGAAGACCCTGCGTCAGAAGATCGCCTATTATCTCCTCGAACTGTGGCAGGAACAGCTGATCCGGGACAGAGGGGATACGATGGCGCCCTGTGCCCAGCCCGGTGGAGACTCTCTGCAGCTCGTGCGCGTCAAGGAACCGTTGAAGCCCGGTCATCGCGTTCTCTCCACGCCGGCCGTCGAGCTCCCCGTGTCCAAGGAGGTCGTCGCCCGCCTTCTTTCGATGCCCCGACCTTCCTTGTCCCGCGAACTCATCAGCATGGAGGGGGATGGACTGATCAAGGTCAGCGGGCGCGTGATCTGGCTGGTCGACGTGGCCTCGCTCGAACGCGGCATCCTCGAAGGCTTCAAGGTATCCGCCGAAGACGACTGAACGATTCCCGTCCGTCGCGCTTCGATTCCCACGAAGATTTCCTACCAGGGGGTATTCCCCCTGGAATTGTTTATTGGTATGATTCCCTCATATTCCTGGAGCGGCCCCATGGATCGAGGAAGAGAATGCAGTCTTTGAAGAAAAGGATTCTTGAGGAAGGCCGTCTCATCGGAGACGATATCCTCAAGGTCGACAGCTTCCTCAACCACCAGATCGACCCCGCCCTCATGGAGGAGATCGGAGTCGAGTTCGGTCGACGTTTCACAGGGGATAGGATCACCCGCATCCTCACCATCGAGACCTCCGGCATCGCCCCCGCCCTTTTCGCCGCGCGCGCCCTCAAGG
>CAXNDY010000070.1:0-5933 GCA_964201095.1 Saccharofermentanales bacterium | reverse complement strand
TCCCCCGGGGCGATGGAGAGGGTGATTCCCCTGAGGACCTTTTCCTTGCCGAAGGACTTCTCGACATCGCGGACACCGATCATGGGGGCACCTCCGACGGCCTTTCGCGAAATGAAGCCGAATCCGATGGATATCGTACCACTTCCATCCGCGATTGGGTACGGAACGGGCTGTTATCACACCGATTCGTGCTCATTTTCGAATGGTTGCCCCCCACTTCTTGTGCTATCATGACAAGGATGCCATCGGCAGTGGACGAACTCCCTTCCCAACGTCCACACACCACCTAGGAGGGATCAGCTTGGCCTTGACGTGGTCCTTTTCCGGCGGTACGCACCCGCGTTCCCGCAAGAGCACGGCCGATAGTCCGACCGTGCGACTCGACGGCTTCCGTCGCGTCCTCCTCCCGCTCGGACAACACATCGGCGCTCCCTGCAAATGCCTCGTCGCCCCCGGCGACCTGGTCAAGATCGGCCAGCGGATCGGGGAGCCCGTCGGCTTCGTCTCCGTTCCGGTCCACGCGTCCGTCTCCGGTCGCGTCGTCGGCATCCGCAAGCTCCTCGCCTTCAACGGCTCGCTCGGCGAGGCCGTGGAGATCGAGTCGGACGGCCACGACGAGATGTTCTCCGGCATCGCGCCGCCCGTCGTCAAGGACCGCGAGTCCTTCGTCGCCGCCATCGCGGCATCGGGTCTCGTCGGACTCGGCGGAGCCAGCTTCCCCACCCATGTCAAGCTCTCTCCGCCCCCCGACAAGAAGCCCGACACCCTGCTGATCAACGCGGCGGAGTGCGAGCCCTACATCACCTCCGACTACCGTCGGATCCTCGAGGACCCGGCCGCCGTCCTCGCCGGGATCCTTCACGTGATGCACTTCCTCTCGATTCCCCGCGCCGCGATCGGCGTCGAGGACGACAAGCCTGCCGCCATCGCCGCCCTCCACGCCGTGATCGACGGCAAGGCCGCGGCGGACCCCTCCGGACCCGCCGCCGCGATCGAGGTCGTGACCCTGCACACCCGGTACCCCCAGGGCGCCGAGAAGATGCTGATCTACGCCGTCACCGGACGCGAAGTCCCCTCGGGGGGGCTGCCGCACGACGTCAACGTGATGGTCCTCAACGTCAGTTCCGTCGCCTTCATCGCGGACTATCTGCTCACCGGCATCCCGCTGGTCCGCCGCCGTCTGACCCTCGGTGGAAGCGCGGTCCGCGCTCCCGCCAATTTCGACGTGCCCCTGGGCGTCACGGTGACCGACCTCGTCGAGGCCGCCGGCGGCTTCGCGAAGACTCCCGGCAAGGTGCTCATGGGCGGTCCCATGATGGGGGTCGCGCTCGACTCCCTCGAGACCCCCATCATCAAGGCCAACAACGCCATCATCGCCTTCGACGAAAGAGACGCCCGCATCCCCGACGAGTCGGTCTGCATCCGCTGCGCGCGCTGCGTCGAAGCCTGCCCGATGCACCTCCTCCCGACCACCATCGATGCCTCCTCGCGTCGCGCCGACCTCGACGAGCTGACCGAATTCCACACGAACGACTGCATCGAATGCGGGTCCTGCACCTTCGTCTGCCCCGCCCGCAGGCATCTCGTCCAGAGCATCCGCAACGGCAAGGTCCTGCTCCGCAAGGCCGCCGACAAGAACAAGAAGAAGGAGGTGCGCGCATGAGTTCAGAAGCCCGGCTTCTCGTCAGCGCCTCGCCCCACATCCGCGACCGCGCCTCCACCCGCTCCCTCATGCTGGACGTGATCATCGCCCTCGTGCCCTCGCTGATCGCCTCCTTCCTGGTCTTCGGCGTCCGCGCCCTCACCCTGACCGCCGTCACGGTCGCCACCGCGGTGCTCGCGGAGGCCGTCGCCCGCAAGGTGATGCGTCGCGAGGACACGGTGGCCGACCTGAGCGCCGTCGTCACCGGCATGCTGCTCGCCTTCAACCTGCCCCCCACGCTTCCCTACTGGATGGCCGCCCTCGGAGCCGTGATCGCCGTCGTCGTCGTCAAGCAGATGTTCGGCGGTCTCGGCAACAACTTCGTCAATCCCGCCCTCGTCGGACGCGTCGTCCTCATGATCTCCTTCCCCGTGGCCATGACCCAATGGACGATCCTCTCCGGAACCGACGTCGTCGCCGCCGCCACGCCACTCGCGCAGCTCAAGGCCGCCATCGCCGCGGGCGGTCCGGTCGCACCCGGTGCGAACGGACTTCCCGGCTACCTCGACCTCCTTCTCGGCACCCATGCGGGAAGCCTCGGCGAGGTCTCCGTCCTCGCGCTGCTGCTCGGCGCCGCCTACCTGCTCGCCCGCCGCACGATCGCTCCCTGGACCCCACTCGCCTTCGTCGCCACGGTCGCTCTCTTCGCCGCCGTCGTCGGCCAGCCGCCCATCTACCACATGATGTCCGGCGGACTGCTCCTCGGGGCCATCTTCATGGCCACCGACTACACCACTTCACCTCTCACCTGGAAGGGCAAGCTGGTCTTCGGATTCGGCTGCGGCCTGATCACCGGCCTGATCCGCCTCTTCGGCGGCATGGATGAAGGCGTCTCCTACAGCATCCTGCTGATGAACATCCTCGTACCGCACATCGACAAGTGGACCCGACCGGTCCCACTGGGAGGAGGTGTCCGCCATGCCCGCCGTGCATGATCATGGGAATGCCCCCAAGGAGCCCGTCGTCCACGTGGTCGAAACCGCTCCGTCCGCGTCCGTCAAACCCGTTTCCAAGCTCAAGAGCCACCTGCTCTGGCCCGCACTGGCCCTCTTCATCATCTGCGCCCTCACGACGGCGGCTCTGGCCGCGACCAACGCCCTGACCGCCGAACCCATCGCCCAGCAGGTCGCCCTCGCCCGGGACGAGGCCCGCAAGGCCGCGCTCTCCGCCGCGACCTTCGAAGTCGTGGACCTCGCCGCCCTCGAGGCCTCCGACCCGGTCGCCTTCGCCACGGCGCTCGGAACGGCCCCGAAACTCGTCCTCGCCGAAGCATCCTACGGCCTCGACGCCGACGGTGCGAAGACGGGCGTCGTCGTCCTCGTCAACACGCGCGGCTACGCCGACGGCCTGTCCATCATGATCGGCGTCGCGCTCGACGGTACGGTGTCCGGCATCCGCGTCCTCGCCGACAACGAGACGCCCGGCCTCGGCAAGAAGGTCGGCGATGATGCCTTCCTCTCCGGAATGCAGGGCAAGCCCACCGCGAATGGATTCGCCATCCGCAAGAGCGCCGTGGGCGACGTCGTCCCCGTCGACGCCGTGACCGGAGCCACCATCTCCTCCAAGGCCGTCGTCGAAGCCGTCAACGCGGCCGCGCGGCTGGCGGGGCTGCTCCAGAAGGGAGGCGCCTAGAACATGGCTGAGAACAAGAAGACCTGGATCCAGGAGATCACGAAGGGCTTCGTCAAGGAGAACCCCGTCCTCCGACTGATCCTCGGCACCTGCCCCACGCTCGCCGTCACCACCAACATCGAGAACGGTATCGGCATGGGCATCGCGGCGACCTTCGTCCTGATCGGCTCGAACGTCGCGATCTCCGCCCTCCGCAAGTTCATCCCGGACAAGGTCCGCATCCCGGCCTACATCACCATCATCGCCGGCTTCGTCACCATCGTGCAGCTGCTGCTCAAGGCGTTCGTCCCCGCCCTCGACAAGTCGCTCGGCATCTTCATCCCGCTGATCGTCGTCAACTGCATCATCCTGGCCCGCGCCGAGATGTTCGCGAACAAGAACGCGGTCGGCGCCTCGGCGCTCGACGGACTCGGGATGGGCATCGGCTTCACCTCCGCCCTGATCGTCATGGGCACGGTCCGCGAACTCTTCGGCAACGGCACCCTGCTCGGCTACAGCATCCCCATGATGCAGGCCGGCGGCATCATCGAGCCGATCCTGATCCTGATTCTCCCCCCGGGCGGCTTCTTCATCTTCGGCATCCTCGTCGCCACCGCCCAGCGGCTGTCCGACCGCATCGACGCGAAGGCCGTCGCCAAGGGCCTCAAGGCCGCCGGAAAAGCGGAATGCGCGACCTGCGCCGCCGCGCCCGGCTGCGCCGGCTGCAGCCCCACCCCGACGGGAGGTGAGTCCTGATGAAGGCCCTGCTGGTCATCCTCTTCACGTCGATCCTCGTCGACAACTTCGTCCTATCGAAGTTCCTCGGCATCTGCCCCTTCCTCGGCGTCTCGAAGAACCTCAACACCGCCATGGGCATGAGCGTCGCCGTGATCTTCGTCATGCTCCTCTCTACCGCCATCACCTGGCCGATCTACACCTTCGTCCTCGTCCCCCTGGGCGTGGGCTTCCTCGTCACCCTCGTCTTCATCCTCAGCATCGCCGCGCTGGTCCAGTTCGTCGAGACCATCATGAAGAAGTCGATGCCGCCGCTCTACAAGGCGCTCGGCATCTACCTCCCCCTGATCACCACGAACTGCGCCGTCCTCGGCGTCACGATCCTCAACATCGACAAGCAGTACGATTTCCTCCAGTCCATGTTCAACAGCCTCGGGGTCGGCGTCGGCTTCATGCTCGCGCTGTTCCTGTTCGCCGGCGTCCGTTCGCGGATCGACCGGGCCGACGTGCCGGCCTTCCTCAAGGGCCTGCCCATCACGCTGATCGCGGCCTCCCTCGTGTCCCTTTCCTTCTTCGGGTTCAAGGGCATGATCGAGAAGCTGTTCGGCTGACGCGGGCGCAAGAGAAGGAGGCACGGCAAGCATGGATCTCGTGTACGTCTCCCTGGCGATCAAGGCCACGGATATCCTCATCCCCGTCGCCATCACCGGCGGCATGGCCATCCTCTTCGGCATCATCCTCGTCGTCGTGGCGAAGTTCTTCGAGATTCCCACCGACGAACGGCAGGCGCAGCTGCGCGAGATGCTCCCCGGCGCCAACTGCGGCGCCTGCGGATACTCCAGCTGCGATGCCTACTCCACGGCCCTCGCGGGCGGGGGCGTCCCCTCCGGGCTGTGCTCCGTCGGCGGACCTGCTCTCTCCATCGCCCTCGCGGCGTATCTCGGCGTCGAAGCCCAGACCGTCGAACCGGAGATCGCCTGCGTCATGTGCAACGGCGACACGGAGAGCACCCGGACGCGCTACGAATACCAGGGCATCCCGGACTGCGTCACCGCGTCGATGATGTTCTCGGGGCCCTGGGCGTGCACCCACGGATGCCTCGGACTCGGCTCCTGCGTCAACGCCTGCCCCTACGGCGCCATCGATGTGCTGAAGGGCGTTGCGGTGGTCGACCCGGCCAAGTGCCGCTCCTGCGAGCTGTGCGTGCCGGCCTGCCCGAAGAATCTGATCTTCATGATCCCGAAGCGCGAGCACAGCCTGCAGGTCCGCTGCCGCAATACCCAGAGCGGCGCCGAGACCCGCAAGGTCTGCACCGTCGGCTGCATCGGATGCCAGCGCTGTGTCAAGGTCTGCGGCGACGACGCCATCCACATGAAAGGCCCGCTCGCCCACATCGACCAGACGAAGTGCACGACCTGCGGCAAGTGCAAGGAAGTATGCCCCACCAAGTCCATCCACGGAGGTTGATTCCGGTCCGGGGATTCCGGGGATTCGCTGCGGATTTCCCGTTGCGCGTTCCACGCTCCTGTGGTAATATCCTACGTGCGCGTCCGATATCCATCGACGCAGGGAGGTTGTTGAAATGGCCAAGTGCGAAGTCTGCGAGAAGGATATCCTTTTCGGTCGTTCGATCAGCATCACACGTTCCCAGGTCTCCCGCCGTGCGAAGTCCAAGCAGAAGCCCAACGTGCGCAACGTCAAGGTCGTCGTGAACGGCACGCCCGCCACGATGCATGTCTGCTCCCGCTGCCTGCGCTCGAACGCGGTGAAGAGGGCCTGAATCCAGACTGCCTCGATTTCCGATCGTTCCCGAAAAGAAGGATGCGCCCTTGAAGCCGCATCCTTCTTTTCGTCGTTTCGGGACTTCACTGTACGGGGAGGGCAG
>CAXNDY010000069.1:0-5993 GCA_964201095.1 Saccharofermentanales bacterium | reverse complement strand
GATCCTGTCTCGATCAGCGAGGTGGCGATGATGGTGAGGCTTCCACCGAACTCGATGTTGCGCGCCGCACCGAAGAAGCGCTTCGGCCCCTGCAGGGCGCCCGGGTCGAGACCGCCGGACAAGGTGCGTCCGGTCGGCTGGATGGTGAGGTTGTACGCGCGGGCGAGGCGGGTCATGCTGTCCATCAGGATCACGACGTCCTGACCGAGCTCGACGAGGCGCATGGCGCGCTCGAGGACCAGTTCGGCGACCTTCACGTGGTTGTCCGGGGACTTGTCGAAGGTGGAGTAGACGACCTCGCCGTTGATCGAGCGCTGCATGTCGGTGACTTCTTCGGGGCGCTCGTCGATCAGCAGGACGATGAGCTTGGCTTCCGGGTTGTTGATGGAGATCGCGTTGGCGATCTTCTGGAGGAGGATGGTCTTGCCGGCCTTCGGAGGCGACACGATCATGCCGCGCTGGCCCTTGCCGATCGGGGCGATGAGGTCGATGATCCTCGTCGATAGCTCGTTGCGGACGGTCTCGAGGCTGAACTTCTGGTCCGGATAGATCGGCGTCAGCTTGTCGAAGGCGGGACGCTTCATCATGTTCTCCGGCGGCTGACCGTTCACTTCCTTGATGTAGAGGAGAGCCTGGAAGCGGTCGCTCTCGCGCTGCACCTTGCCGGGGCCGGTGATGAAGTCCCCGATGCGGAGGTTGAAGCGGCGGATGTACTGCGGCGGCACGTAGATGTCGCGGGTGCTCGGCAGGTAGTTCTCGCGGCGGAGGAAACCGTACCCGTCGGACATCAGCTCGAGCACGCCCTCGACGATCTCGCCGGACTCGAGGGGCGGACGGCGAAGGCCGTTCTCGTCCGTGCCGCGGTCTTCGCCGCCGGCGTCGTCATAGACGGGCGGAGCGCCGTCCTTGTAATCGTCGTCGATGTATTCGGTGACGGGAGGCAGCGCGACGCGCAGGTTCGGGTCCACGGGACGGGTGTTTCCGCGTTCGGGCCGGTGCAGGCGGTCCGTGCGCCCCCGATGCTCGGGGCGGACCGTGCGGTTGTCGGGCGAACCGGGGCGGCGGTCGGTCGGGCCGGGGCGACGGCCGATGTCGCCGGGACGGGCCTGGCGGCGGTCGGGCTGCTTGGGCCCCGGACCTTCGCGGCGCTCGGGCTGGGAGGGGCGGACATGCGCCGGACGGTGGGCGCGGTCGGGCACGACGGGGCCTTCGCGGCGCGGCGCGGGAGCCGTGCGTGCGACGTCGGAGGAACTTACGGGCTCAGCCTGCGCTTCCGGTATCGCGGCGGTCGTCTCGACGGTCTCCGCAGGGGGGGAAGCGTCGACGACGGGACGGTGGGCGCGGCCGATGCGGGGGAGGATCGCCGCGGCGGGCGGTTCGGCGGCCGGCTCCGCGGCCGGCGCGGAGAGAGCGTCCGGGGCGGCCGCGACGGCTTCCGGGGGAAGGGTCTCGTTGCGCGGGCGTCCTCGCTTCTTCTGCGATGTCGGCGTCTCGACCGGAGTGGGCGTCTCGACCGGAGTCGGCGCTTCGACCGGAGAAGGTTCCCGGGGAGTGGGCACTGTGGAGGCTTCCGGGACTTCCGCGACGGTCGCGGGGGGCTTCGCGGCCTTCGGAGCCTTGACGGTCTTCGCGGCCTTCTCGGCCGCCGGCTTCCTGACCGCGGGCTTCCCAGGGGCTTCGGCGGAAGGCGCAGTGGTTCCGTTCGCCTTCTCGAGAAGGGCGACGAGCTGCGGCTTGGTCCGAAGTTCGGCCTGCTCCTGGGTCAGCAGACCGGCGATGGTGGCGACGACGATCAGGTCTTCCCTGCTTTTCTGCTTGAATTGGTGGTCGGGCATGGGTGCACCTCGAAATCCTTCGGTATCCCGAAAATCGTGCCAATGACGCGCAAAGGGCGCGAAACCATCGAATCAGGGGGGTCTCTTGATCATGCGAAGAACAGGAAGAAGACATCTGCGAAAGGGGGAATCGCCACGATTATATTCCCCGCGTTCGCTCTCCGTCAAGCCGTGGGCGGTTCTTCGGGCAATCGCACACGGAACGGAAGCCCTTCTGGAGGGTCCGCTCCGATCCCTAGCGGATCCCGCGCGGGACGTCCGACCTCAGTCGGTGCCCGACTGGAGCATGCGTTCGAGGATGTTGAGCGCGCGTCCCGTGCCGACCGCGACGCAGGAGATCGCGTCGTCCGCGACGACGACGTCGATGCCGACCTTGGAGGCGAGCATCTTGTCCAGGCCGTTCAGCAGGGCGCCGCCGCCGGTCAGCACGATGCCGCGCTGGCTGATGTCGGCCATGAGCTCGGGCGGGGTGCGCTCGAGGACGGAGTGGATCGCTTCGAAGATCTGCTCGACGGGCTCTTCGAGGGCTTCGAGCATTTCCGTGGAGCTGATGGCGACCGTGGCGGGGAGACCCGTGATGAGGTTGCGGCCGCGGACCTCCATGGTGACCTCGGGGTCGCGGGGGAACGCGCAGCCGATGTGGATCTTGAGTTCTTCGGCGGTGCGGTCGCCGATCAGGATGTTGTGGCGGCGGCGCACGAACTTCACGATCGCTTCGTCGAAACGGTCGCCGGCGACCTTGATGGAATGCGCCACGACCGGCTGGTAGAGGGAGATCACGGCGATGTCGGCGGTGCCGCCGCCGATGTCGACGATCATGCTGCCGCATGGCTTGGAGATGTCGATGCCGGCGCCGATCGCGGCCGCGATGGGCTCCTGGATGATGAAGACGTCCTTGGCGCCGGCGTTGCGGCAGGCATCCTCGACGGCGCGCTGCTCGACCGGCGTGATGATGCTGGGGACGCAGACCATGATGCGGGGCTTGAAGTACCGGTTGAGCCCGCCGGTCATGACGCGGTGGATGAACTCGCGGAGCATGACTTCGGTCACCTTGAAGTCGGAGATCACGCCGTCGCGCAGGGGGCGGATGGCTTCGATCATGCCGGGGGTGCGCCCGAGCATCATGTGCGCGTCCTCGCCGACCGCAAGCACCTTGCCGGTGCGGGAGTTGACGGCGACGACGGAGGGTTCGCGGAGGACGATGCCCCTTCCCTTCACGTAGATCAGGACGGTCGCGGTGCCGAGGTCGATGCCGATGTCGAGTCCGAGGTTCATTGCGTAGACCTTCTTTCGCATACGCCGTCTCCCGCCGGATGGCGCGGGAGGCCGACCGTTTTGTTCCAAACGCCACTCGATGATACAATACTACCTGCGTGAATTCAACGATTCCGGTGATTTCGCGCAAGGAGGCGTTCCGTGCTCAAGCTGCTGGCCTGTCTGTTCATGCTCATCGACCACGCGGGAGTCCTGCTGATTCCTCCCGCCCATTCCACACTGTACATCGCCATGCGCATCATCGGCCGGATCGCCTTCCCGATCTTCGCCTACAGCGTCGCCGTCGGCTTCACGCGCACCCGCAGCCCCTACCGCTACCTTCTCCGCATGGCCCTCTGGGCCGTCATCACCGAGCTCGTGATCAAGGGCACCGTCCTGCTGACGGGCACCACGCTGGACGACGTGTGGCGTCGGATCGATTTCGACGTCTGGACCAACGTCATGGTCACCTTCACCTTCGCCATCGTGATGCTGGGCGGCATCGAGATCGCCCTCCGCTCCTATCGGGACCGGGTCGCGAGTCTTCGTCTGATCGCCGCGACGCCCGGAAGTCCCCACGGTTCCGACCGGTTCGGCGTCCGCTTCAACCCCGGCGGCCTGTCGTTCCCGCCCGCCCTCGGCATCCCGCTGGGCATCGTCCTGGTCGTCCTCTCCTTCTTCGCCGTCATCTGGCTGAATACCGATTACGACGTGTTCGGTCTCCTGACGGTGCTGGTCTTCTTCGTCCCCCTCCGCATCTGGCCGGTCTCCAGGGAAACCGGAGACCCCTCCCGCGACGCGCGCCGCGTCGCACAGGCCGTGGGGCTGGTGCTGCTGAACGTCGTCTGGATCGAGTTCGCCGGAATGTACTGGATCGAGCTCTTCTCGGTCTGCGCGCTGCCGCTGATCCTCATGCGCTGGCCGGACCGGAAGCCGACGCAGGTCGCGAAGTACTTCTTCTACGTGTTCTATCCCGTCCATTTCGCACTGCTCGTGCTGCTGAAATACGCCCTCAAGGCTTGAAGCCGCGCCGCGGAAGTGGCATGATGCTAGAAATACCGACGAGACGGACCCCCTTCCGGGAAGCGAGGGCGAACCCATGTCGTACTCCGTGCAGATCGACCGCAAATGGCAGAAGCGCTGGGAAGAGTCGAAACTCTACTCCTTCCGGCCGGAACGCAGGGACAGGAAGCTCTATGTCCTGGAGATGTTCTCCTATCCGTCCGGCTCCAACCTCCATGTCGGGCATTGGTACAACTACGCGCTGAGCGACTCCTGGGCGCGCATGAAGCGCATGCAGGGGTACGAGGTCTTCCAGCCGATGGGCTTCGACGCGTTCGGCCTTCCCGCGGAGAACTACGCGATCAAGACCGGCATCCACCCCATGGACAGCACGCTGTCGAACATCGCCACGATGGAACGACAGCTGCGCGAAATGGGCGGCATGTTCGACTGGGACCATGAAGTCGTGACCTGCATGCCCGACTACTACCGCTGGACGCAGTGGATCTTCCTCGAGCTCTACAAGGGCGGACTCGCCTACCGCAAGAACGCGCCCGTCAACTGGTGCCCGCAGTGCAATACGGTGCTGGCCAACGAGCAGGTCCAGGACGGCACCTGCGAGCGCTGCCACACCGAGGCCACCAAGAAGAACCTCACCCAGTGGTTCTTCCGCATCACCGCCTACGCACAGGAACTGCTCGACAAGCTGGAGACGCTCGATTGGCCTGATAAGACCAAGAAGATCCAGACCAACTGGATCGGCCGCTCCGAGGGAGCCGAGATCGACTTCGCCGCGGTCCGGGACGGCGCGCCGGTCCTGGCCGAAGACGGCACGCCGATGGTCCTGCGCGTGTTCACGACCCGCGCCGACACGCTGTTCGGCGTCACCTACGTGGTCGTCGCCCCCGAGAGCGGGATCTGCGGCCGCCTCACGACCCCCGACCGCAAGACCGCCATGGACGCCTACCGCGACTCCTCCCGCAAGGAGACCGACATCGAGCGCATGTCGACCGTCCGCGAGAAGACCGGCCTCTTCACCGGTTCGTACGCCGTGCACCCCATCACGGGCGAGGTCGTCCCGATCTGGGCTGCCGACTACGTGATCGCGGGCTACGGCACCGGATGCGTGATGGCCGTTCCCGCCCACGACGAGCGCGACTTCGCCTTCGCACAGAAGTACGGGCTTCCCATCCGCCGCGTCATCTCCGCAGCCCAAGGAGAGCCGGACGAACTTCCCTTCTGCGAATACGGCCGCCTCGTCGCCAGCGCCCCCTTCGATGGCCTGACTTCCGAGGAGGGCATCGACGCCATCGTCGCGCGTCTCGCCTCGGCCGATGCCGGCGGCGCCCGCATCAACTACCGCCTGCGCGACTGGCTCGTCTCCCGGCAGCGCTACTGGGGCGCCCCGATTCCGATGGTCCACTGCGAGAAGTGCGGCGTCGTCCCCGTTCCCGAGGACCAGCTCCCCGTCCTTCTCCCCTATGACGTCGAGTTCCGTCCGGACGGCGACTCCCCGCTCAAGAAGAGCGCCGCCTTCATGAACACGACCTGCCCGGCTTGCGGAGGTCCCGCCCTGCGCGACCCCGATACGCTCGACACGTTCGTGTGCTCATCCTGGTACCAGCTCCGCTACCCCGACAACCGCAACTCGGAGAGGATCTTCGACAAGGCCACGGTCGACGCCATGCTGCCCGTCGACAAGTACATCGGCGGCGCCGAGCACGCGGCGATGCACCTCCTCTACGCCCGGTTCGTCACCAAGGCGCTGCGCGACCTCGGCCACCTCTCCTTCGACGAGCCGTTCAAGTCGCTCGTCCACCAGGGCACGATCCTCGGCCCCGACGGTCAGCGCATGTCGAAATCCCGTGGCAACACGATCTCCCCCGACGACTCCATCGCCCG
>CAXNDY010000068.1:0-6013 GCA_964201095.1 Saccharofermentanales bacterium | reverse complement strand
AGACGTCGGACGTCGCAGCCTCATCTTCCAGGTATCACCTGCAGGTTCGGCACCGATGCGGAGAACTCCGCCGGTTGTCGGGCTTCAAAGGGCCTGTCCCTCCGCCACTCTTGATAAGGATCGAAGACCGTATTCAGTTGTGGGTCCGTAGCGGGCCATCGTTTGTGCGGCCTCGTCGGTGCGAATTGTACCACGAAGCCGAATGCAACGGCAAGATACGCGGTACACGGCGGACGGTGCGGCGTACGACGCAGCGAACGGCTCTGGCTCAGGACAACGGAATGGTGCGGTTTCAGGGCACAAGTGCAAGAGGAAGATGTATATAATGGAGTCGAAGCCCCCGGTTTCTCCACAAGGAGGTCGCACCGATGGTCCCTAGGAGAGTCCTCGCCTGTGTCGCGCTTCTTCTTGTCGCCGCGCTCGCAGCCTGTGCGGCGCCCGTCTTCACGGGCACTCCTACCCCGACCGCCACCACCACCGCAACCCCTTCTCTCGCTCCGCCGACGTCTGCGCCGACACCCGAACCGACTGTTCCTGCCATTCCCGTCCTCCCCCTCGCCGCCGTCGAGCGTCTCGGCGTCGGACTCTCCGGCGATTCATTGAGAGTCTTCTGCCATCCCGGCATGTCCGATGTCTCGCTCCTCCCCTACCCGACCCGCATCGAGATCGTCGAGGGGGGCTCCGTCGACGTCGAGTACTACTCCATCGACCCGTCTCTGGGCAAGGTATACGTCAAGAAGTTCACGATCCACGACGGGTCCGGCGACCGGACCGTCGAACCCGTTCCCGCGCCGCTGCTCGCCATGCACGAGTACGTGTTCGTGAAGGACGAACTGCAGATCGCGCTCGGCATCGCCATCAGTTCCGACGCGCTGCTCGCGGCCTTCGGGGCCCCCACGTCGGACACGACGGAAGAGGGCGACTGGGAGGGCATCGGTCCGAAGCGCATCCGCGAGATAACCTTCAAGGAACTGTCCATGACGATCGTCCAGGAGCCGGGCACCGACAAGCCAGATCTGTGGTGGGCCTGGAAATTCGTCGTATCCGATCCGGGCTTCACCGGTCCGCGCGGGCTGAAGGTCGGGTTGACCCTTTCGGAGCTCGAGGCTTATTTGGGGACGGGAGGCTTCCATTACACGCTGGACTCTCTCACCACCCCCGGCCGCATGGTTCTCGCCGCGCGAGATCCCTATGTGCAATCCATCGACCCAGAGGCCTTCGGGCCGCCCTGCGACCACGACTTCGAGATCCGGTTCGTGGACGGACGTGTTTCGTCCATCCTTATCGCGCTGATCCCGAACTGACGGTGACGTGGAATCATCAAAGCCCTTGCTATTTAACTTTACGGCGCTATACTTAAATTAAGATGAATCTTATTTAACGTTCGAGGTTGCGATGAAGAGAAGTCCACAGGGTCACCATGAGCTTTCGTCGACGACCGGGGAGTCCGTTTCGGCGTTCATTCCGAACGCACTTCCGCCCAAGCCGCCGATCGAATGGACTCCGGAACTGAAGGAGCGGTTCGACCGGGCGCTGATCGCACTGGGCCGTTTGGACGGCATTTCGGTTCTGCTCCCGGACCCTTCGCTTTTCCTCTACCTGTACGTCCGCAAGGAAGCCGTGCTCTCCTCCATGATCGAGGGCACCCAGTCCTCTCTTTCCGATCTGCTCCGGTTCGAGGTCGAACCGCTTCAGGGCGGACCTGCGGGAGACGTCCAGGAGGTCGTCCGCTACGTGGCGGCCCTGGAGCATGGTCTCCGACGCCTCGAGGAGGGCTTCCCGCTGTCTCTGCGCCTCCTCCGTGAAATCCACGAAGTCCTGCTGACCTCCGGACGCGGAAGCGACAAGTCGCCCGGCGAATTCCGGACCAGCCAGAACTGGATCGGCGGAACCCGCCCGGCGAATGCCTTCTTCGTCCCACCACCGCCGGACAAGGTTCCCGCGTGCATGGCGGATCTCGAGTCGTTCCTCCACGACGTCCCCGTCCCTTCCTCCGTGCTGCTGAAGGCCGCTCTGACCCATGTCCAGTTCGAGACGATCCACCCGTTCCTCGATGGAAACGGGCGGTTGGGACGACTCCTCATCACGCTGCTTCTTTGCGAGCAAAGGGTGCTGCACCAGCCCCTGCTCTATCTGAGTCTCTACTTCAAGACGAATCGGGTCCGCTACTATGAACTTCTCGACATCGTCCGGCGGACCGGGGACTGGGAGGCCTGGCTGTCCTTCTTCGCGGACGCGGTCGTCGTGACCGCGGAACAGGCCGCCGACTCCATTCTGAAGATCCATGCGCTGCTGGAGGAAGACCGGAGGAGAATCGCTACCCTCGGCCGCATGTCGGGAACCCTGCAGAGCCTGCACACCGCCTTCCAACGCCATCTTCTGGCGACCCCCTACCAATTGGGCAAGGAAACCGGGCTTTCCCAGCCGACGGTCAACAAGGGACTCGAAGTCCTCGTCGGACTCGGCATGGTCCGCGAAACGACCGAACGGCGGAGAAGCCGGGTCTTCGAGTACACGGAGTATCTGCGGATCATGGAACAGGGCATGGAACTTCCTACCTGACTTCGATCCGAGCCTCCCTTACCGGAAGGCGGACGGCGGGTGACCGGTCTCCTCGTGGAAGACGCGCGAGAAGTGCGCGGCGCTGTAGAACCCGGTCCGCTCCGCGATCGACGTGATCGGCTCCCGCGTGTCGCGGAGCAGCGCCAGGGCTTCCCGGACGCGGAGTCCCGTCAGGTAGCGCTTGAGCGTCATGCCCGAGTACGCCTTCATCAGGCGGCTCAGATGGTCCGGGTGGTAATGGAACCGTTCGGCGGTCGAGGCGACCGTCACTCCCGACCCGTGATGTTCCGAAAGGTATCGGACCACTTCCTCCACGCGGCTCGTGCCGCAGCCCCCCGCGCGTTCCATGCTGGCCGCCCGCAGCAGGCGTGCCAGCAGGGCCTTCAGCAGTCCTCCGGTTTCCTGTGCGCCGTGCAGCGGTCCTCCGTCGTAGACCGCGAGGATGGCCAGGAGCCGTTCGCGCACGACCGGGTCGCCGGACAGGTGCAGCACCGCTGGAAGCCGGTCGAGCTCCGCGCAGGAGGGGGTCGGAGGCAGGAGACCCGGATCGAATGCGGCCGCCTCCGTCGAATACGGAAGCGTCCGGTCCCTGTGTCGCAAGGTGAGGTCGAAGTCGACGCCGGTCAGCAGGAACGGGTCCGCCTCATCGGCCCGGATCCGCTGGACGAGGCCGGGAGGGCAGTAGTAGAGGTCTCCGGGTTCCGACTCGTACCAGGTTTCGCCGACCCGGAAGGCGCCCTTTCCCCCATGGACGTACAGAAGGTAATGGTCGTACAGGATCCGGTCCTCGGTATCGAAGCCGGGGACGCAAGGGTAGAGGTTGATCGCGCGGACATGGGGGTTGATGTCCGCGAAGAGGAGAATCTCGGATTCCTGCAACTCCGGATGGGAAACCTGCATCGCGAATCCTCCGCCATAATAGGATAATGGCATCATCATATGCCGTTCCGACTTCTTCGTCGAGCCCTCTCGGCATCGTATTCCTGCAAGGAGGAACCCCTAGAATGAGCGCAACGCACGCCGAAGTCCCCGCCGCCCTCCGGATCCGCCGTCCCGAACGCATGACGTCCCGCGAGCGGGTGCGCACCGTCTTCGCCGGCGGGATCCCGGACCGCGTCCCCGTCGACTACTCCGCGAACGCCGGCATCGACGCACGCCTGAAAGCCCACTTCGGCCTCGCCGCGGACGATTCGGAAGGCCTGGCGGAAGCCCTGGGCGTCGACTTCCGCGGCGTCGGCGCTCCCTACATCGGAAAGCGCCTGCACGCGGAGATCGAAAACCGGATGGTCGACGAGCAGTTCGGCTGGCAGCTGCGCTGGGTCGAGCACGCGACCGGCGGGTACTGGGACTACTGCGGTTTCCCGCTGAAGGACGCGGACGTCGACGAAGTCGCAGCCTGGCCGCTTCCCACCGCAGACGACTTCGACTATTCGGGTCTCGAGGCGTCCTGCGCGGCGAAGCGCGATTTCGCCCTCTTCTACGGCGGCGCCGGCCTCGCCTGCATCATGAACACGGCCGGCTTCCTGCGCGGCATGGAGCAGACCTTCGTCGACATCGCGACCGACGACCCGGCCGGGATGCTGCTGATCGACCGGCTCCTCGGGCTTCAGCTCGAAGTGATGCGGCGTTCGCTGGAAAGGATCGGCGACCGCATCGATTTCGTCTGGGTCGGAGAGGACCTCGGCTCGCAGCGCGGTCCGCTGATCTCCCGCGAACTCTTCCTCCAGCACATCCTGCCGCGCCATGAGCCGTTCTTCGCGCTGGCGAAGAAGTATTCCCTCCCGGTCATGATGCACACCTGCGGCTCGAGCTGCTGGGCCTACGACGACTACATCGCCCTGGGCCTGCGGGCGGCCGACACGCTGCAACCCGAAGCCGCGGAGATGGACCCGCTGTCCCTGAAGACGCGCTTCGGCGGACGGCTCGTCCTCCACGGCTGCGTCTCCACGGCCGGCCCCGTCGCCTACGGAAGCGTCGCGGACACCATCGCCGACGTGCGCGAGAAGCTGCGCATCCTCATGCCGGGCGGCGGATACTGCTTCTCGCCGACGCATTCGCTGCAGGACAACTCCCCTGTGGAGAATGTCGTCGCCATGTACGCGACCGTCCACGAGTATGGACGATACGACTCCCTCGAAGGGACTGGGGATTCCACGCCATGACGGCCCGGGAGCGATTCCGGAGCGTCCTGGATTTCCAGAAGCCGGACGACCGGCTTCCGATGGTGGAGTGGGCGCCCTGGTGGGATGTGACGCTGGACCGCTGGCACGGCGAGGGACTGGATCCGCATCTGTGGGGGGAAGAGCTCGTCGGGCGCTTCGGTCTGGATTCCATGGTCTGTCTGACCGCCGACCCCCACTCCCGGAGATTGCCCACATATCATTCGCACGGTCCCGGCCTCGTCACCGACGAGGAGTCCTATGAGCGGATCCTCCCCTTCCTCTTCCAGGAGGAAAGCATCCAGACGCTGCTCGACGGGGCCCGGGCCCTGAAGGCCCAGCACGACCGCGGCGAGGTGATCCTGCGGATCTGGCTGGACGGCTTCTTCTGGTTCCCCCGCACCCTGTTCGGCATCGAACCCCACCTCTTCGCCTTCCACGACCAGCCGGACCTGATGCACCGCATGAATGCGGACCTTGCGGACTTCCATGTCCGGACCCTCGAGGCGCTGTCGACGGTTCTGCTGCCCGACATGATCGGGTATGCGGAGGACATGTCCTACAACCTCGGGCCGATGCTGTCGAAGGAGCTGTTCGACACCTTCCTGCAGCCGTACTACCGGAAGGTCAACGCGTTCGCGAAGCGTCTCGGGCACCGGATCCTGATCGACAGCGACGGCGACGTGACCACGATGGTCCCCTGGCTGATCGAGGCCGGCATCGAAGGCGTGTACCCGCTGGAAAGGCAGGCCGGCGTGGACGTCGCGCTGATCCGGGAGCGCCATCCGAGGTTCCTCATGTTGGGCGGATACGACAAGATGGTGATGTCGCGCGGCGAAGAGGCGATGCGCGCGGAGTTCGAGCGGCTGCTGCCGGTCATGCGGTCGGGAGGATACGTCCCGTCGGTCGACCACCAGACGCCACCCGGGGTTTCATTGGAGGCGTACCGCATCTACCTCGCCCTTTTCAGGGAGTATTCGGAGCGGGCTGCACGGTAGAGACCGGCAGCACCCGGAACCCTACCCCTCCACGGGCAATCCATAGAAGGACAGCATCGGAAGCCGGGTCGTCACGTCGTGGGGCACGACGGGGGGCGGATTCTGACGGTGCGCCCCGTGGACGACGCAGCCCGTCGGCAGTTCGCGGTCGAACGTCAGCACCACGTCCGCGCGCTGGACGTAGTCGATGCGGCTCGGAGCCAGCTCGGTGCCGTCCGGCGTTTCGACGCAGAACGGGGCGAGCGAGGGCTCGACCTCCCAGTCGTAGAGCCGTTCGACGACGTTCGCGAAATG
>CAXNDY010000067.1:0-6023 GCA_964201095.1 Saccharofermentanales bacterium | reverse complement strand
CGCCGGACGCGACCGAAAGGACCAGGATCCCCTGGTCGTGCAGATGGACGTAGACGGCGAGGAAGGGAATCAGCATACCCATGAAGAGGCCGGAGAAGATCTCACCGAAGGGCGTGCGGGCGATGGGAAGCGGCCCGGCGGAATAGAGGACACCGACGGCGAAGCAGAGGGCGCCGACGAGCAGGACGACGAGGTCGGTGCGGGAGGCGACCCAGAGGCCGGCCGCGGTGGCGCCGGCGAACATGAGCAGGATCGCGGCGAGCTGGGCGTTCTTCCCCATCCGGTAGTCTCGGATGGGTGCATGCGGCGTTTCCCCGCGGGCGACTTCGTTCAGCCGGTGCCGGAACTCGACGTGGTTGTTGACGGCGGTCGTGGTCATGTCGAACAACAGGACCGATACGAACAGAACGGCACCCAGTAACGGGTCGAGCGCGCCGGGGCCGTACCGATAGGCGGCGTAGGCGGTGCCGAGGAGGAAGGCGAGGACGCTGACCGTCTTCGTCTGGAGCTCGATGAAGGCGAAAAAGGCTTTCATGGGAGCCCTCCTATGGAGCGGTCTCGACTCCGGTGTCTTCAGCGTCTTCGGGTCGGCGGACGGCGCAGTAGGCCGCGACGGTCTCGCTCTCCGGAATGCGGCTGTTCTTCATCAGCCGGAAGGCGATGAAGCCGGTGATGACGGCCAGGATGGCGAGGATGCCGAGTGTGGCACCGACGGACAGCGCCAGATGCTCGGGGTCGCGCAGGACCTGGAAGCCTCCGAAGAACCCGAAGAAGACGAAGGCGGCCGCGGACACGATCTTGACGGTCCTCTCCGGGATGCGCCGGCAGAGGACGACGCCCACGATGATGCCGATGGCGTCGGCGATCAGCATGCCCGTGGTGGTTCCGGCCAGCACCCAGATGGGGGAATCGGAGAAGCGGGCCGCAAGCGCGATGGTGGCGAGTTGCGTCTTGTCCCCGAGCTCGGCGATGAAGAAGGCGATGGATACGGTCACGACGGCTCCGTACTTGCGTTTCTTCTTCCGGACTTCGTCTTCGTCCAGCTTGTCGCCCTTGATCGTCCAAAGACCGAAGAAGACGAAGGACAGGGCGGCCAGTCCCTGGATCCAGGCGTCGAGCCCCGGCACGCGCGAGATGAGGCTTCCGACCGCGACGGCCAGCGCGTGGTTGAGGACGGTGGCGATGAAGACGCCGATCAGGACCTTGGAAGCCTTGTATCGCGTGGCGAAGGCCATCGCGAGCAGCTGGGTCTTGTCGCCCATCTCGGCGAGCGTGACGGCGCCGACGGAAATGGCAAAGGAAATGAGGCCTGCATTCAAATCACCCATGGGAAGAACTATACGGTTCGGCATCCTCGCGTGTCAAGAACGCGGAAGCCATCTATGATATATTGGATTCGGGAAATCCACGACCATCTCGGAAATCGCACCAAGGAGGATTCATGCCGTCTCGCCACCCGCTCGTCCAGACGCTGCTCGAATTGAAGGGCAACCCCCGCGCCTGCGTCCTGACGGAACCGCTCTGGGGCATCCCCTACAACCTCATCGCCCCCTATGCCTCGCTCTACATGCTCGCCCTCGGGGTCACCACGGGCGGCATCGGACTCGTCGCCAGCATCAGCATGGCGTCCCAGATCCTCTTCGCCCTCCTCAGCGGTGCCTTGACCGACAAATTCGGCCGGCGCTGGACGACCTTCCTGGTCGACCTGGTCTCCTGGTCGATTCCCTGCCTGATCTGGGCCTTCGCACAGGACCTCTCCTGGTTCGTCGCGGCCGCCCTGCTCAACTCGACCTTCCGCATCGCCGCCACCTCGTGGGGATGCCTCCTGGTCGAAGACAGCGACCGCTCGCAGATCGTCAACATCTACACCTGGATCTACGTCGCCGGCGTCGTCGCCGCCTTCTTCGCCCCGCTCTCGGGCCTCTTCATCGGCGAGAACGGACTCGTCACGACCGTACGTGCGCTCTATCTCCTCGCCTTCGTCATGATGACCGCGAAATTCGTCCTTCTCTTCGCCTTCTCCACCGAAACCGCGCACGGCAAGGTCCGTCGTCTGGAAACGCGCAATGTTCCCCTGACCGAGCTGTTCTCCGGCTATCGCGGCGTGCTGGGCCAGATCGTCCGCAACCCCGGAACCATGCTGACGCTCTCGCTCATGGTCGTGATGAACATCTGCAGCACCGTGAACTCGGTCTTCTGGTCGGTCTTCGCGACCACGACGGTCGGCGTCCCCGAGAGCTGGATCGGCCTGTTCCCGTTCCTGCGCGCCCTGATCATGCTGATCGTCTTCTTCACGCTCGTTCCGCGCATCCGGGCGCTCCGGTTCCGACGGCCCATGCTGACGGGACTCGTCGTCTTCGCCGCGAGCCAGGGTCTGCTGCTTTCGGCCCCTGTCCTCGGCATCCCGGCCCTGATCGGCAGCGTCGTCCTCGAAGCCCTGGCTCTCGCCATGATCAGCCCCCTGCTCGATTCCATGCAGGTCGTGCTGGTCGACCCCAAGGAGCGCGCCCGCATCATCTCCATCCTCTACGTCTGCGTGCTCGCCCTCGGTTCCCCATTCGGCTGGATCGCCGGCCTTCTCGCCGGCGCCGACCCGCGTCTCCCCTTCGTGCTCAACCTGGTGCTGCTCACCCTGGCCTTCGTCGTCACGGTGGTCCTGTCCCGCGCCCGTTCCATGGAAAGGTTGTGACCGCATGCTGCCTATCTGGAGAATCATCGCACGATTCCACTTCGCCCGCGGCGACTACGATAAGGCGCTGACGCTTTATCGCCGCATCGTCGCCCTTGGCGGCATCCCCAACGACAAGCTCTCGCTGAGCCGCATCCTGCTCAAGACCGGCCACTTCGCCGAAGCCGAGAAGCTCCTGCGCAGTCTCTCCCAGAGTGACCTGCGCCCGGCCGAGATCATCCAGGCCAAGCTGAATCTGGCCCTCGCCATCTGGAAGCAGGGAGACCTGGACGATGCGGTCCGACGCGTCGAACTCGTCTACGCGGACAACAAGGTCACGCACGTGTACGCGACCCTGGGCTATCTCTACATCGAGCAGGGCGACCTCGCCAGGGCGCTCGCCTTCAACCAGGAGGCCTTCGAGTACAATTCCCAGAACGCGGAGATCCGCGACAATCTCGGGCAATGCCTGCAGGAGCTTGGTGAGACCGAGAAGGCTCTTGAGATCTACGCGGCGCTGGCCAAGGAGAAGACGCCTCCGTTCTTTCCGGAATGGCACTTCCACTACGGGCTGACGCTGCTCGACGCCGGACACCGTGAAGAAGCCCTGGTCCAGCTGCGCATCGCGCGCAACTGGAGGATCACGGGGCTGAGTGTTCTGACGAAGGAAAAGGTGCAGGACGTGATCGACCGGGTCGAGGCGGAGGCAACCGTCGGCGTGGACAGCGTCGAACCACCCACCGATCCGGCGAGCCTTTCGAGCGGGACGCCGCCCGAAGCCTAGCCCTTCAGCGCCGCGAGCACATCGACGATCGGCACGACCCGCGAACAGCCGAAGACGAGCTGGCGGATGCCGGTCTCCTCGGAGACCTCGTCGAACGAGGCGGTCGCCTCTCTCGGCACGATGCAGGCGAAATCCCGATAGAACGCGTCACGGACGGTCGCCTCGACGCAGACATCGGTGGCCACGCCGCACACGACGAGGGTCGTGATGCCGAGATTCCTCAGGTCCGACTCCAGAGACGTCCCATAGAATCCGCTCCAGCGCTTCTTGCGGACCACGCGCTCGCCAGGCAGCGGCTTCAGCGCGTCCACGATCTCGAAGTCCCAGGTGTCCTCGACGCAGTGTCCGAGACCCTTCAGTGGAAAGAACACGCGGCCGAGCAGTCCGGCGTCGGAGTATTCGGCGCTGACGGCCATCTGGTTGTAGAAGACCGGGCGCCCTGCGGCGCGGAACGCCGCGAGCAGCTGCTGGATGGGCGCGATCGTGCGCAGCATGCGGTTCTCCTTCACGCCGAGGAGTTTGACGAGCGACCCCTGCGGGTCCAGGCTGGCGTGCTGCATGTCGATGACGAGAAGGGCGGCGTTCTTCGTGTCGAATCCATCCATGGCATTCACCTCCGTGCGGGGCCGTACATCGCGGATATCCGGGTCTGGACCGCTTCGTTCTCCAGGAATTCGTCGAAGGGGGTCGTGTCGTCGTAGATGCCGGTCGGGGTCAGCTCGATCACGCGGTTCGCGATGGTCTCGATGAACTTGTGGTCCTGCGACGAGAACAGAAGCGTGCCCTTGAAGGCGCCGAGGCCGTTGTTGACGGCCTGGATGGACTCGAGGTCGAGGTGGTTGGTCGGCTCGTCCAGCATCAGGACGTTGGCCGTGGACAGCATGAGCCGGGCGAACATGCAGCGCATCTTCTCGCCACCGGATAGCACGGACGCGCGCTTCATGGCCTCGTCGCCGGAGAAGAGCATGCGCCCGAGGAACCCGCGCACGAAGGTCTCGGTCTGGTCGGTGGAATACTGCCGCAGCCAATCGACCAGCGTGATGTCGATGCCGTCGAAGAAGACGTTGTTCTCGCGCGGCAGATACGCCTGCGTCGTGGTCTGCCCCCACCGGAAGGTGCCCTCGTCGGGTTCGATCTCGCCGGACAGGATGCGGAACAGCGCGGTGCGCGCCGCGTCGCTGCGGGACAGGAAGACGATGCGGTCGCCGCGGTTCACGGTGAAGGTCACGTTGTGCAGGATCTTCTCCCCGTTCAGCGTCAGACCGATCCCTTCGACGGCCAGGATGTCCTTCCCCGCCTCCCGGTCCGGCGTGAAGCCGATGAACGGATAGCGGCGGGATGAAGGCAGGATCTCGTCGAGGACGATCTTGTCCATCATCTTCTTGCGCGACGTGGCCTGGCGGGCCTTGGAGGCGTTGGAGCCGAAGCGGGCGATGAAGGCCTGGAGTTCCTTGATCCGGTCCTCCTTCTTGCGGTTCTTGTCGCTGGTGAGGCGGGACATCAGCTGGCTCGACTCGTACCAGAAATCGTAGTTGCCGACGACCATGCGGATGCGTCCGAAGTCGACGTCGACCATGTGCGTGCACACCTTGTTGAGGAAGTGTCGGTCATGCGAGACCACGATGACGGTCGTGGGGTATTCGATCAGGAACTCCTCGAGCCAGGCGATGGCCTTGAAGTCGAGGTGGTTGGTCGGCTCGTCGAGCAGCAGGATATCCGGCTTTCCGAACAGGGCCTGGGCCAGCAGCACCTTGACCTTCTGCGCGCCGGTCAGCTCCTTCATGAGCTTCAGGTGCAGGTCCTCGGGGATGTCGAGGGCCATCAGCAGCCGCGCGGCGTCGCTTTCTGCGTCCCAGCCGTTCATCTCGGAGAAGGCGTGCTCGAGTTCGGCCGCGAGCAGCCCGTCCTCGTCGTCGAAGTCCTCCTTCGCATAGAGGGACTCCTTGTCCTTCATGATCTCGTAGAGGCGGCGGTACCCCATGATCACGGTTTCCAGCACGGGGTGGCCGTCGAATTCGAACTGGTTCTGCTTCAGGACGGCGAGGCGTTCGCCGGGCGTGACCAGCACATACCCGGACGTCGGCTCGAGTTCTCCCGACAGGATGCGCAGGAAGGTGGTCTTCCCCGCGCCGTTCGCGCCGATGACGCCGTAGCAGTTGCCGGGCGTGAATTTCAGATTGACATCGTCGAAGAGCTTTCGGTCGCTGAACCGCAGCCCGAGACCATTGACCTCGATCATGTTCCTCCTCCGCCGCGGTCGTGTTCCGCAGTCGCCACAGCATTATACACCATGGCCCGCTTGCGGAGGAGGGGGACGGAACGTATCATGGAACGCATGAAGAAGCCGCTGTCACGAAAAACCGTCTTCTGGCTGCTCGGCGGTCTGCTGCCTCTGGCGGCACTGGTGCCCGTTTCCGCCATCTCCTCCCTCCTCGTCCGAAGCCTATTCGTCATGACCGCGGTCGGGTGCAGTCTGGGGTCGTTCTTCGGCCTTGCCGGAGGGTGGGCGAACGTTCCGAAAGGTGTGGCGAGTGGTATCGCCTTCGCCGCCTGTTTCGTTCTCCCACTCAT